>DASVVZ010000245.1:0-4521 GCA_036389875.1 Pyrinomonadaceae bacterium | reverse complement strand
AGCACGGAGTTCCGAACGTGCCCTATGTGCGCGGCCTTGTTCGGATTGATGGACGTGTGCTCGACCATGCGCTTGGGTTTTACATCCACGTCCGATAACGACTCCGGCATGTCGGGCTTTTCAATCTCGGATGAGAAGTCGCAGAGAAACTGAGCGCGGTCGTAGAAGACGTTGAGGTAGCCCGCGCCGGCGACCTCTACGCGTGCGACGCCGGGTGTGATTTCAAGCAGGGACTTCAGCGCTTCGGCTATGGCGCGGGGGGCTCGTTTTTCTCCCGTCGCCTGTTTGATACGGCGAGCCAGCTCGAACGCCACGGGGAAGGCCAGGTCGCCCATCTCCGTGCGCGGCGGAACTTCAGCCGCAACCTGTTCGAGTGTGATGTTGAAATTTTCGGCAGCCGCACAGCGCACTCGCTCGCGCAGGCTCTCCTGAAGTTCTTGCAAGCTCACTTTAGAAAAAGTTTCCTTCGATTCTGCATTATTCAAGAAGGCTGAAAGTATAGCTTAAACAATGCAGAAGTCAGAATGCAGAATGATGAATTAAAGAGATTACTCAAGCTTGCATGCTCTTTCTTTACTTCCGAGCTCTAGACGGCGAACATCTGCGTTGCTTGACACTTACTCTGTGCGCTCTGTTACCATCGCTTTTAAAAGCAAATGCGTGCAAAAGCAGAATTGATTTCGGAGGAATTAAGGGAAAGATTCGCCCGGGCAAGGCGCGTGCTTGTGCTGACGGGCGCGGGCGTTTCGGCTGAATCGGGCGTGCCCACGTTTCGCGGCGGGGGAGGAGCGGGCGTCTGGAAGGGGATGCCGTTTAGCATCATCTCGTCGGCTGGAATGCTTGAGAGAGATTTAGGGGAACTCTGGGCCTGGTTCGATTACAGGCTGGGCGTTTTGGAAAAGCTCTCGCCAAATCCGGCGCACGCGGCGATTGCCCGTTGGCAGGAGCATTTTGAGGGTTTCACGCTCGTCACGCAGAACATAGACGGGCTGCACCAGAAGGCTGGCGCGCGCCGCGTGATAGAGCTGCACGGAAACGTCTGGCGCGCACGGTGCGGGTCATGCCGCGCCCTCTATGATCTGCGAGCGTTGAAAGAGACGGAGCGCCCTCCCATCTGTCCGGAATGTGGAAATAACATGCGGCCGGACGTGGTTCTCTTCGGAGAACAGCTGCCTGCGGGCGCATTCGAGCTTGCGGCTCAGAAGGCCGCAGAGTGCGAGCTATGCTTTGTCGTGGGCACTTCCGCGGTCGTTTATCCTGCCGCCATGCTGCCCGAGATTGCTAAAAGCTCTGGCGCTTACACGGTTGAGGTAAATCCTGAGCAAACGCCGCTGTCGGCCCTCTGCGATGAAACGATTCAGGGAAAAGCTGGCGAAATCCTGCCGATGTTTGAAGTGAACGGTAAATAGAAGGACTGCTTTTATCTGTTCGCTGAAGCTTGTATGAGAACTCTCTATTTCGATTGTTTTGCCGGTGCGAGCGGCGACATGATACTGGGCGCTCTGGTTGGCTCAGGGGTTGACGAGCGCCTTCTGCTGGAGCAGCTTTCGCTACTGGGCGTGCGCGGCTACGAGATTGAGTTCGGGCAGGTGGACAGGTCTGGAATAAGCTGCGTGAAAGCGAGCGTGCGAGTGCCGCACGAGCATGCTCACAGGCACCTTGGCGACATCCTGAAGATAATTTACGAGTCGGGCCTGAGCGACCGTGTGAAGGAGCGTGCGGCGCACATCTTTTCCCGCCTTGCGCAAGCCGAAGCGCGCGTTCATAACATGCCAGTCGAGCGCATACACTTTCACGAAGTCGGAGCGATGGACGCCATTCTGGATGTCGTAGGAGCCTGCATAGGCTTTGAGGCGCTCGCCATAGAGCGCTTCGTCTCGTCCGCGCTGCACGTGGGAAGCGGGATGGTTGAGATGGCCCACGGGCGCTTTCCGGTGCCGCCGCCCGCCGTGGCAGAGCTGCTGAAGGACGCGCCCGTTTACTCTTCGGAGATCACGGGCGAGCTTGTGACGCCTACGGGTGCGGCCATCATCAGCACTGTGGCTGGCGAATACGGAGCGCTACCCGCGATGAAGATAGAGCGCGTGGCATACGGCGCGGGCTCGCGCGAATATCAGAGATTTCCGAATGCGCTGCGCCTCATGGTAGGCGAAAGCGAGACGGTGCAGGCGAATCAGGGCTCGCGGCCCGGGCATCAGCCGAAGGAAGAGCGGCTCGTGATGCTAGAGACCAACATTGACGACATGTCGGCGCAGAGGTTCGGCTATTTGATGGAGCGCGCTCTTGAGCAAGGAGCGCTGGACTGCTTCTTTACTCCTGTGCAGATGAAGAAGAACCGCCCGGCAATCCTCGTCAGTATCCTGTGCAGGCCGGAGGAGAGCGGCAAATTGTGCGAGCTGCTTTTTACGGAGACGACGACTCTGGGGGTGCGCGAGAGCGAGGTCAGGAGACGCGCCCTTGAGCGCTCAATCGTGAGTGTTGAGACGCGCTTCGGGGCGATTGATGTTAAAGTAGCACATCTTAACGGACAGGTTATGAACGAGATGCCGGAGTACGAGCAGTGCCAGGCGGCGGCCAGGCGAGCAGGCGTTGGCCTGAGCGTGGTGGAAGAGGAAGTGCGTGCCGCGCTCTCGGCCCTGAGAGCCACAAAGGGGGGAAGTTAATGGGCACACAGAATGCTGCGCCCCGAAACGGGAAAGAGGCCGACGCGGACGCGCCCAAAAAGGTCGACCTCGATTTGATAGCGCGCGGCGTGCGCATGATTCTGGAAGGCATAGGCGAAGATCCCGAACGCGCTGGCCTGCTGCGCACGCCGGAGCGAGTGGCAGAGATGTACGCCGAGCTGACCTCCGGCATGCACGAAGACCCTAATGAGCACGTGGAGCCTCTGCCCGGTGATACGCACGACGAGATGGTGATAGTCAAAGACATCAGCATAGCCTCCGTTTGCGAACATCACCTGGCCCCTTTCGTAGGGCGCTGCCATATCGCCTATATTCCCAAGAACGGCCGCATCGTAGGGCTGTCAAAGCTTGCCCGCCTGGCCGAATCCTACGCGCGAAGGCTTCAGGTTCAGGAGCGGCTGACTTCCGCTATTGCCAACACGCTTTACGAGGGCTTGAAACCGCTCGGCGTCATGGTAGTCATAGAAGCGGAACACACCTGCATGACGCTTCGCGGCGTGAAGAAGCCCGGCGCAATCACCGTCACCTCATGCGTGCTCGGCGGCTTTCGCAAAGACCCGCGCACGCGCGCCGAAGCCATGGCATTGATAAAAGGGAACATTTAGCGAAAGAGAGCGGAGATGATGAATAGCCACATTCAACCATGCTTTAGAGTAAAGGGAAGCGATAGCGCACGACGCTTAAGATTGCTGCTCGCCTTCGCGCTCATGCTAGGGATGACGGCGACCGCCATCCCGCAAAGACGCAGAGGCGGCGCTGAAGGCCCGCAGAGGGCTTTATCTACACCTATGATTAACGAGAGCGCTTTGCGCGCCAACATCAAGTATCTCTCGGACGATTTGATGGAAGGTCGTGCGCCGGGCGCGCGTGGCGGCGAGCTTGCCGCCAAATACATAGCCGCACAGATGGAAGAGCTTGGACTCAAGGGGGCGGGCCAGCAGGGAAGCTTCTTTCAGCCCGTCTCGCTCGTTGGCGTCAAGGCAGACCCCAGGACCACCCTGACCGTCTCATCGGGCGGCAAGGGCGAGAGCTTCAAGTTTGCGGAAGAGTTCGTGGCCTTCACCGGAGCGCAGACCGAGAACGTCTCTCTGGACGCCGACCTGGTTTTCGTAGGCTACGGGATAGATGCGCCGGAGCAGCGCTGGAACGACTACAAGGGAAGCGCAGATGATTACAGGGGCAAGGTGCTGGTGATGATGGTCAACGACCCGCCGGCTACGCCTTCGGAGCCGAATCTCTTCGGCGCACGCGCGCTCACATACTATGGTCGCTGGACGTACAAGTTTGAAGAGGCGGCGCGGCGCGGCGCGGCCGGTGTGATACTGATTCATACGGATGAATCGGCCGGCTACCCTTGGGGCGTGGTGCGTACCTCGAACGGCTCCTGGCGCTTCGACCTCTCGCGCGGCGCAAACAGCAACGTGCCGTTCCTCAAGATGCGCTCGTGGGTCACGAACGACACGGCGCAGAAGATTTTCCGGCTGGCCGGACAGGATCTGGATGACTTGAGACGCCGCGCCGCAAGTAGAGATTTTCAGCCGGTCAAGCTGAGCGCCAAAGCCTCTATTGTTTTGAAGAGCGAGGTCAAGCGCGTCGAATCCATGAACGTCGCGGGCGTGCTTCAGGGAAGCGACCCCGTGCGCAGGGACGAATACGTCATCTACTCCGCGCACTGGGATCACTTGGGCATAGGCGAGCCGAACAAGCGCGGCGACAACATCTACAACGGAGCGGTTGATAACGCTTCGGGCGTGGCCTCTGTTCTGGCCATAGCGGAGGCTTTCGCTAAACTGCCCGCGAATGAAAGGCCGCGTCGCTCCATCATGTTCTTCTTTCC
>DASVVZ010000244.1:0-17731 GCA_036389875.1 Pyrinomonadaceae bacterium | reverse complement strand
ATGTTATGCTTTCGGCCAGGTGGGAGGCTGTAGATATTATGGGAAATGACGATGCAAAGGCCGTAGTCCATTTCGCGGGCGACGACCTCTTCATAGGCATATCGCCCGGCGGACACGCGCAGGTGCTCGATACGAATCACGAGCGGGCGAGCGCCGCCACGCCCGTAGAGCTACTGCTGATTGCGCTAGGAAGCTGCACGGCTGTAGATGTCGTCTCCATCATGCGCAAGAAGCGCGAGCGGGTGACGGATTACCGCGTGGAGATTCGCGGCGAGCGGCGGGCGGAGTACCCGCGCAAGTTCACGCGCATGGAGGTCAGGCACATAGTGCGCGGCCACAACATCTCGGAAAAGGCTCTGGCCCAGGCCATAGAGCTGTCGGACGAGAAGTATTGCAGCGTGGCGGCCACGCTCAGGCCGGGCGTGGAGATAGTATCAAGCTACGAGATAGTCGAAGAGGAAGCAGCAGAGCAGGGCGCCTGAATTCTACGGACAACGCTCGGCTTGAAGCGAAGCGTCTGAAGGGATGATTGACGGGCTTCAGGCGCTCCAGGGTAAAGATAAAACAGCACGTCGCCGGAATTTCATAAGGACAGAACATATGGGTCTACTTTCATCTTTGCTTCTCGTCTACGTCTTGAGCCTTACTTCGGCCGGCGGCGGCGCGATGAGCAGCCACTCGATTAAAACGTCCGTCAAATCCGCGCTCGACTGGTCACAGACTCAAGGCGACGATTCGCTGGGAGAGGTGCGCTCGGCTGATCGAGCGAGCCTCTCGCCTGACGGCAAGCTCGGACAGCTTACGCCGCAAGAGCATCTGAGGCGCGCGGGCGTTTACATGACCAACCGCGCCTTCGTAGAGGCTCGCTCCCATTTTCAAGCAGTCATTGAACGCTATCCGACGGACGCGCTGGTCTCGTCCGCGATTTACGGCATGGGCCGCTCCTACTTTCAAGACCGCCGCTACCAGGAGTCAATCCCCTTCTTCGAGCGCCTGACGCGCCAGTTCGCCGAGATGAAAGACGGGCGCGAAGGGCTCTATTCGCTGGCCTCCGCATACCTTCGCATGGGTCGCGCGGGCGAAGCCGCAGAGCAGTATCGCATCTACACGGAAAAGTATCCGCAGGGAGAGAGAATAGAAGCGGCTTATCTGAACGTCGTCGACGGGTTTCGCGAGGCGGGCCAACCGGCAGAGGCAATTACCTGGATTGCGCGCACGCGCGAGAGATTTCCCAACACGGTCACGGACAAGAACGCAATCTTCGCGCGCTTACGCCTGGACATTGCGGCAGGCGATTGGACGCACGCCGTCGAGACCGCCAATCAGTTGATTCTGTTCTCTTCGCTCAAAGGGACTGCGACAGCGCCGGACGAGCTCTTTTATCTGCGCGGGCTGAGCCTTGAGCGGCTGGGGCGGAAGGAAGAGGCAATCAACAACTACATGTCTGTGACCGACTCGCCCGACTCCTTTTACGGGTGGCTCGCTACGGAAAGGCTGAGGGCTCTCGCCGATGAGCAGCGCCGTCCGAGCGTGATGGCGCGCGCAGGCCGCACAAGCGCTCAGGTCTCTTCAAACGCATCGCAGTATCCGGCGCAGTATCGTGAGATTATTCTGCGCGAAGCTAATAAGCGCGGGCTTGACCCTAGGCTGATACTGGCCATTATGAAGCAGGAGAGCGGCTTTCGTCCTCGAGCAAAATCCATAGCCGCCGCTCGCGGGCTTCTTCAGTTGACGATTGACACGGCGCTGAAGTATGCCGCGCGGGCGGGCTTCAATAACGTGCGTGAGGACGACCTCTATCGCCCTGAAGTAAACATAGCCATAGCCGCCGAGTACATAGCCGAGCTCAAACGGCTTTTCCCTGATTTACAGGAGGCGGTGGCGGCCTCTTATAATGGCGGCGAAGACAACGCCGCGCGCTGGCTCAAACGCAGCGCGCACCGCGACCCGGCCATCTTCGCCGCGGAGGTCGGTTTCACCGAAACCAAGGGCTACGTCTTCAAGGTAATCTCCAACTACCGCGCCTACCAGCAACTCTACACAAAAGACCTGGTAAGACAGTGAAAGAACAGTTTTCAGTTTTCAGCAAAGCCAGTCGCGCTCCCTGCTGAAAACTGAAAACTCAAAACTCAAAACTGTCTTTACGGTTCAGGGCTGTAGCGACGGTCTTCAAAGCCCGTCGAGCGCTCGCGCCTGTCAACCGTATCAGGATAGGTCGGATAGGGGCGCGGCACTATGCCCAGGCGTAGGAGGGCGTCGCGGTACTCGTAACGTATGCTCACTTCGCCCGCGGCTCTTGAATCCAGGTCAAGGTTGACCCAGCGAACGTCGTTACGCACGTTGCGCCCTATGCCGGTCGCAGCCGCTTCATCGTCCGGTTGCGGATATACGTCCGAACGCTTCTGCCTGGCGGAGTTTGCGCTTGTGCCGGCAGAGCTTTGAGGCGCGCTCTCTTTACTGGATTCCGCGCGGTCTCCGCCGTCCTCATAGGGGCGCCTGGGCGGCGGCGCGACCGTCACGGGCTGGCGCTCGCGGAAGAAGACCGCGGAGATTATCCCCAGGTTCGCAGTCTGCCCGAGCTTGGCCCCGTACGAATCCCGCTCGGAGGTGAAGTAAAAGCGGCGCGCGCGTGCGCCGCTCATCTGCCAGCCGCGAATGGTGATGCTCTGATAAGGCTCTATCACCCACTTGCTGGCGTCCCAGGCCGAAGACCTGCGCGCATCAATCGTGTTCATCCCGTCAACGGAAAGCGCCACGGCGACCCGCACGCCCAGCGGATTCCTGATTCTCAACTCGTACTCAACTCCCTTAAGCGCCTCTATATAGCGGCGGCCACGCGCCGAATATTGCGCGAGCGGCCTGCCCCCTATGAGCACCTCCACCTCGAACATATCGGCGCGGTAGTAATCGGCCTGTTGGGTGGCCGTTTGGTTCAAAACCGTCTCGGCAAACGCTCCGGCCCCGGCGCTGGCGGGCTGGCGCGCTGCAACGAACAGCATAACCGCCAGCAGACTAGCCCCTATGCACGCGAGCGCAAAAAACTCTTTTCTCATGGCCTTATCGCTCCTCCTTTAGCCAGATACAGCTCTCCCACCGTTCAAGGAACGGAGCCCGCGCCGCTTTCTTGCAAATCACCCGGACTTACCCGTGAGAACTTTATCTGTTATCCTGAACAATGACGTGAAGATTTAGAGACAAAGATCTGTCATCTTATAGGTTAAGCAATTCCCCTCCTCTTTATTACCGTGAAATTTTCGCAGCCTCTTCTAAAGGGGCTGTTGATGTACGAGGTGAGCGTCCAGGATGAAGACGATGGAGATAGATTGCGGAACGGGCTCTTTTTACGACCGCATTGCAGGGTTGTACGACATTACCTTCAAGTTCAACGGCTACAGCCGTTCGCTCGAAAAATATCTGGAAGAGCAACTGCCGCCACTGCCGGCGCAGGCCCGAGTGCTGGACGCGGGCTGCGGCACGGGTCTTTTGACGCTAGCCCTTCTCAAAGTGCTGGATCAGCCTTTGCGCATCACGGCCATTGACCTTTCTTCCAGCTCTCTTGCGACTGCGAGCCGGGCCGTCGCGGAAAATTCCGGGCGCACGCAGAGCGTACGCTTCGCGCAGGCAAATCTGCTTCAGCTTCCTTTCGCGGACGACAGCTTCGACCTGATTATGACGAGCGGCGTCTTGGAATACGTTTCCCTGAGCGAAGGATTCGGAGAGCTGGCTCGCGTCATACGTCCGGGCGGCTACATGCTGCACCTGCCCGTGCGGCCTTCGCTACCGAGCAAGCTTCTGGAAGTGATGTTCCGCTTCAAGGCCCACCCGCCGCGCGAAGTCGAGAAGCAGACCACTCGCCACTTCCGCATCGTTGACAATCACCGCTTCCCGCCGCTTGAGCCAATCGGATGGACGAAGACGGCCGTGCTGGCGCAGAAGTTCTAGCCGTGATTACCTGACAGGGACGAGCTTGAGAACGCGGTCGTCGTCACCGGCGGCGCTCCCGCGCCCGTCCCTGTTGGAGGTCGAAAAGTAGATTGCGCCATCGGGCCCCTCCATTACCTCTCGTATGCGGCCGTACCTGTCTTTGAGCAAATCCTCCTGGCTGACCACTCGCCTCCCGTCAAGGACTACTCGAATGAGGCGCTGTCCTCTCAAACAGCCGAAGAAGTAGTTACCGCGAAACTGCTGAAAGAGCGAGCCGCGATAAAAGGTGCCGCTCGCGGGAGCGCAGGCGGGCGTGTATTCCAGAAGCGGCGATTCGAGTCCTTCGCGCGACTGCCGGTGGTGAATTATGGGCCAGCCGTAATTTTTTGCGCGCTCCACAATGTTGACCTCGTCACCTCCGCCGGGGCCGTCGAAGCCGGATGGCCCGTGCTCCGTCTGAAACATCAGGTTCGAGCCGGGCTGAAAATCTATTCCCTGAGCGTTGCGATGGCCGAGCGACCAGATTTCCGGCCTCACTCCCTGCTGCGAAACGAACGGATTGTCTGTCGGTACGCTCCCGTCGTCATTCAGGCGCAGCGTCTTGCCCGCGAGCGAATCCATCTTCTGCGCGAGCTCCCTGTCGGTAGCGTCGCCCGTAGTGACGTAGAGTTTCCCGTCCGGCCCGAAGCGCAGACGACAGCCTGCGTGATTCGGCGTAGCCGGAATATTCTCTATGACAAGTGTGCGCTCCGTCAGCGCATCATTCGTCTCGCGGTATCGCACGACTCTCACCAACTGGCCGTCGCCGCCAGCGTAAGCGTAGGAAAGATATAGCAGGTGATTTGTGGCGAATTGGGGATGAAGCACAAGGCCCATAAGGCCGCTCTCGCTGGCCGAGCGCACGTCTTCTATAGTTGCAATCGGCTGGGGCCGCAGCTGTCCGTTCTCGAATACGCGCACGCGCCCGGGTCTTTCAGTGATGAACATGCGACCATCGGGAGCAAAGGCTATTGACCACGGAACCTCCAGCCCGCTTACGACCGTCTCTATGCGAAACTGCACGCCGTTGTCCTGCGTGCTTTCGACTTCGCCCGCGCCGCGGCCGGTAGGAGCGCTGCCGCCGCACGCAAGAACGAAAACGAGGCATGCAGGAATCAGAAACAGAAGCCGCTTCATCCTGAAAATTCCCCTTTCCATGCTTTTTATAAAGATGCAATTAGCCAAAGCCTCCGGCAGCGGCTAAATGCTCACGCCGCTGCCGGAGGCTCCCTTAAAACTATAGCTTCCGGTAATTCTCAGTTATTGATGTATTCGTGCAGGAGTTTCAGCTCGTCTCCCTGCTCGCTCACTTCTACGCGTAGTATGTCGCGCATGGAGAGCATTCCTATCCAGCGCTCGCCTTCGACCACGGGCAGGTGACGGCGTCCTATCAGCTCCATCCGTTCAAGCGCCTCGTGCGGAGTGTCTGTGGTTTCTATGACGGCCTGCAATTCGCCCATGGCCTCCATGATAGGAACAGTGGCCGGGTCGCGCCTCTCCAGCACTATGCGGTTCAGGAGGTCGCGCTCGGTCAGGATGCCGACCAGCCGGCCGTCGGCGTTCAGTACGCAGACTCCTCCGATCTTTCGTTCCGCCATGTACTCGGCTGCTTCAAGCACAGTGGCTGTGTCGGGTACAAAATACGGCTCGCGGTTACGTATCACGTCCCTGATCGTCACCATCTCTTCGGGCCACCTCCCTTATTTTGTTTTCTACGGATTCATGCAAGAGGTCTTCATTATAATGAAGAGAGCGCATCACGAGTCAATCAAAAAGTTCTCGCTGGGGGTTTGGACGACGAAAAGTTTTCTCGTTGTGAAAATAGGCGCCACGTTCCTCGTGCCTGTTGAAGCCGAGCCGCGCCGAATGAATGCGGAAAAGCTGCTCTATTGCTTTCCAGTACTCGCCGTGCCCGCGCATGCGCTCGCCGAAGCGGCTTGAGTTCAACCTGCCTTCTCGCGCTTCGCGTATGCGGCTGATGATGCGGTCTGCCTTGAGCGGCAAACGCTCTCGCAGCCGCTCTTCAAAGTAGGGCGCGACGGAACCGGGCAGCCTGAGGATAGTCATGAAAGCGTGGCGCGCGCCGGCCTCACGTGCGCGGCCGAGCAGCTCTGGAATCTCCGTCGTGAGGCCTGGAATCACTGGCGCTATACCGAGGCCGGTCTCGATTCCGGCATCCGACAGCTCTCGCATGGCGCGAAAGCGTGCGTCGGGTGAAGGCGCGAACGGCTCGAGCGCACGCGCCACGTCCCGGTCGGCAAACGGGATAGTGAAGAAGACAGACGCCCTTGCCTCTTCGCTGAGGCGTTTGAGGATGTCTATGTCTCTTCTGACGAGCGCGGATTTTGTGACTATCCCTACGGGATTGCGAAATTCAAGGCAGACCTCCAGGCAGCGACGCGTCAAATGGTAATGCGATTCCAGCGGCAGGTACGGGTCGGAGGTAAACGAAAAAACAAGCTGCTCGCCCTGCCAGCTCTTGCGCATCAGTTCTTTCCGCAGAAGTTCCGGGGCGCGCACCTTGACGACTATCTTGCGCTCGAAGTCCGTGCCCGCACCAAAACCTAAATACTCATGCGTGGGGCGGCTGAAGCAATAGCTACAGGCGTGCGAGCAGCCGCGATAGCAGTTGACAGAATAATCGAAGCCCACATCCGGGCTATTGTTGTGCGTGATGACGGAGCGCGTCTCGGTCTCTTCGAAGACCTCAAGCTCGGCTTCGGGCGGCTCGCCCAGCCACTCTACCGTATGCTTGAGCCACGGATTGGGCGGATTGTTTACGTAACGCATAGAAAGAGAGATTACCCCTGGTGAGGCTTCGGGAGGAGCCGGAATTTATCCTGAGTTCGAGCTATTTTAGCTCTATCTGCCGAAGAAAAGATAGCTACTCCGCAGGCCCGCGCGGCATCAGGGATTCTATGGCCTGCATTACCAGAAAGACCGTGTCCTGGGCGTCGTCGCCCGTCGGGACTTTCAGCGCGACGTAATCGTTGGTGACATCTATTACTTCCCCTTCGTAGATACCGCCCGAACAGGTTTTGATGTTGACGACCTGACCGCGATAGCGTCTCAGCAGATTCTCTACGCGCTGCATTTGACCGCTCCTTTCGAGTCGATAGGTGAAGCTCTGTCGAGTTGCCGGTCTCAAGCGATTCGCCGGGAGTTTCTTAGCTTATGCGACCTCGTCCCAGGTGACGAAGAAGAGCCTGTACTTGTCCGGGTCTTCGAGCGTGATGAAGCGGCCTCCCCATCCTTCATCTGCGGGCGGGCGCAAGTCCATGCCGCGCGTAGTCAATAACCCGTAGTAGGCATCCACGTCCCTCACGCTGAGAAAGAAGTGTACGCCGCGCCCTCGCCTAAGCATGGTCTCCAACTGCTGTACGAGCGTGATGCGCGTCGTGCCTACGCGCAGAGTCATCATCGGAGGCTCCGCTTCAGGCGTGTAGGTCAGGACTTCCAGTCCCAACTGTTCCCTGTAGAAGAGAAGGGATTCTTCCAGGCTATTGACCTCCAGAAACAGCACGTCTAGTCCGGTCACTTCCATAGGGCGTCAAACGGCAGTCATCACCAGATAGATGCCGTAGCCTCCCGCGCAGACCAGAGACCAGAAGGCGGCCTCCTGCAACTTTGTATGACGATGAGCCGGATGCGTAGCGTCATACTGCTCACGTATGGAGAGCATAGCGCCGTGCGCCATCAGCACTCCGAAGAGTATGACGAGCGACGCCAGAATCACCATCGGCCACAGGAACCACATCCACTGAAAGCGCACCAGCAAAAGCAGGAAGATTCCTGCTGCAAGGCACAGGGCCGCGCCCGCGAACTGGCCCGAGACGACATCTGCCGCAGCCGAAGGCGAGGAAACGGGCTCGTAGCTTTCATCAAAATCGTTCTCGTCTTCGTCCGGAGAGCCCTGCCGCTCGGCATCGTAAGCGCGGCGCGTGTCCGCGTCTTTCAGCACTCCATATGCCTCGTTGAGCGTCTTCATCTGCTCTTCGCAGCCGCCCCTGTCCGGGTGATGCTGCACGGCGAGCCGTTTGTAAAGACGCTCTATCTCGCCGGGCGAAGAATCCGTCTCCGCGCCGAGCGTGGAATAGTAATCCTTGTTTGCATCGAACTGCGCCATAGGATTTCGGGATTTTAGATTCTGGACAATCTATTTGCAACGGCTTTCTTGCCCGCAAGGGTTTCACGCGCGGCCGATTGTTTGTGTTAAGCTTTGCCAATTGAGCGGGATTTCTCTTCTTTCAAAACAAGCGAAGGTAATAAGGCTATGGCTCAGCAATTCGCTGCGGGCGACAACCTAATCTTTCAGCTCGAAAGCGGCTTCGGTATTCTACGCGTGCTGGCCGTGGAGGACGATGAGCGCGGGACGGTCTGGCACCTGAAGGCTTACGAGGAACTGTTCCCGGACATTGAGACGGCCGAAGCCGCGCTCGCCGCGCCCGAAAGATTGGGAACGCGTGTGGCGCACATGGCGCTCACGGAAAGAGCCTTCGAGCGCACGCCTGCGGCGCGTCTCGGCAATCGCCCCGTGGAGGAAGAAGAGCTTCTCCCTTATCAAGAGTGGAAAGCGCGCGGCGGCGAAGTCTCAGACCGCTCGGCCCTGCTGATGCTCGGGCTGCGTTAATCTCACTCCATAAAAAAAAGGCCTGAAGGATATTCGATGACCGGAAACAGAGCCACTGCGCGGACGCGTATTTCTCTTCCCCTCTTAGCGCTCCTTCTTCTATCAGCCTTTCAGCTTGCGCTCGCAGAGAGAAGCGAGCGCGCCGTTGACGCGTGGCGGCCTCTGGACTTCGACGTGTCCCTGACGCTCGACGACCAGTTGACGCAAATCACAAAGGCGCGCACGAAGCTCACCATCTATGTCTTGAAAGGCCCGCTCTCTGTCGTTGACATGGACTTCGGGGCGATGCCTGTTGATTCCGTCATGGTGGGCGACCGCGCTGCGCGCTTCGAGCAGGGCAATGGTCGCCTGCTCGTGACTTTGCCGAGGCCCGCGAACAAGGATGAGCGGCTGGAAATCATAGTCAGCTATCACGGGCGGCCTGCGGACGGCCTGATACTGACGAAGGATAAGGCCGGGCGTCCATCTGCCACGGGCGACAACTGGCCTGACCGCGTGCATCACTGGATTCCGTGCCTGGATCATCCTTCGGCTAAAGCCACCGTGCGCTTCACGGTCACGGCTCCGCGCCGCGTGCTGGTCGTGGCCAACGGGCAACTGAAGGACAAACGCGAGAACACGGACGGCACTCTGACATGGCTCTACACGGAGTCAAAGCCTATTCCGGCCTACTGCATGATTATAGCCGCGGGAGAGTTCGCGCTCGTGCAGCCGCCGGAGCGCACACCGGCGCCGCTTCTTTATTACGTGCCTCAGACAGACCGCGACTACGCGCTTAAGGGATTCGGCGCGGCCCCGCCGTCACTGAGCTTTTTCCACGAGCGCGTCGCGCCCTATCCTTACGAAAAGCTGGCGCTCATAGTAGCCACCACGCGCTTTGGCGGGATGGAGAATTCAAGCGCGATTGTCTTCCCCGGCACTCTCTTTAACGAGCGTGCGTCTCAAAGCATGAGCAGGCGATTCGGCATACGGCGCTCGCTCGTGGACGTGACGGCGCATGAGATTGCGCACCAGTGGTTCGGCGATTCCGTCACGGAAACAACCTGGGCCGACCTCTGGCTGAGCGAAGGCTTCGCCACCTACTTCGCCGGCCTCTTCATAGAGCAGTCGGAGGGCGCGCAGGATTTCCGGGATTACATGCGGCGACAGGCCGAAACCTATTTCGTCTTCGAGCGCGAGCGGCGCATCCCGCTTCACGACACGGAGACGCCGGAGCTTTTCGCGCTTCTGAACGGCAACAACTATCAGAAGGGCGCGTGGGTGATTCACATGCTGCGCGGCCTCCTGGGCGACAGCGTCTTCATGCGCGGCATACGCATCTATTACGACGCGCACAAGGAAGGCAACGCTTCGACCGAAGATTTACGCGAAGCTATGGAAAAGGCGTCGGGCCAGGACCTCAAAGAGTTCTTCAGGCGATGGGTCTACGCGAGCGGCCACCCGCGCTATGAAGCCGCCTGGGTCTGGAGGCAAGAGGGCCAGGGCGGCACGCTCAGCATCTCGCTCAACCAGATGCAGCGCGACGAGCCCTTCCTGACTCCGCTCACGGTCGAATTCGTTATGCCCGGCAACACGACCAAGCGCGAGCTGATACGCCCGACCGGCCGGGAAGCCGCAGCAAGCTTCAATCTCCCGCGCAAACCCCTGGAGGTTCGCATAGACCCGGACGAGTTTCTTCTGAAAGAATTGAGCATCAGAGAGGCAAGATAGATTTTCGGCTTATCAGGCTCGTGATGAAGATAGAGGAGCATTTCCTGCGTCTCTCGATTGAGTCGGCCGCCAGAGCCAGAGCGCGCGGCAATCATCCTTTCGGCGCGCTGCTGACGGTTGACGGCCGCGTAGTGCTGTCGGCGGAAAATACAGTCAACACCGAACGCGACCCTACGGCTCATGCCGAAACCAATCTCATTCGGCAGGCCGTGCGCCAGCTCGAACCGGAGGAGCTTTCGCGCTCGACTCTCTATACCAGCTGCGAGCCCTGCGCCATGTGCGTGGGCGCAATCTACTGGGCGGGCGTGCGCGAGGTGATCTACGCGCTTTCGTGCACGGAACTGGCCAAGCTTGCCGGAGGCGACTTCCTGATTCCCTGCCGAGAGCTTTTCGCACGCGCCGGCCGAAGAGTCGAAGTGGCGGGGCCTCTTCTCGCGGAAGAGGCCATCAAGGTTCACGAAGGCTACTGGAGCCAGGCCCGTATCCCTCTTGCATGAAGCCGCTGTTACTGGCTATGATTCTCCTCTTAGAAAGGGCACATTCCATGTTAAAGCGTATACGTGGCCGAACCATCTGATAACTCGACGCTGAAGAGTTCCGAAAACTCGTCGCCCCTTACAGGCGAGGGGATAGTGATAGACATAGGGACCGGAGACGGTCTCTTTGTATACCAGTGCGCGAGAGAGAATCCGAAGAAGTTCTTCATAGGCGTGGATGCCAACACACGCCCGCTGGAGAAGCTGTCCGAGAAGGTTCATAGAAAACCGGCTAAAGGCGGACTGCCGAATGTTCTCTTCCTTCAGTCCGCGGTCGAAGACCTGCCGCCGGAGCTGGATGGAATAGCCAACGAGGTTCACATACATTTCCCCTGGGGCAGCCTGCTTCAGGCCGTGGCCTCAGGCGCCTGGCAAGCCTTACGGAATATCCGGCGCGTCTGCGCCGAGGGCGCGCTGCTTGAGATTGTCATAGGACTTGACCCCGAACGCGACCGCACAGAGATCGCACGCCTGGGTCTCCCGCCTCTAACCGTCGAACATATAGATTCAGTTCTAGTCTCTCTGTACAGGGGCGCGGGATTCGAGATACTTGAGAGAGGAGTAATCTCAGCGTCCGCCTGGCCGGAGCTACACACCTCCTGGGCAAAACGCCTGAAGGGAAACGCGAACAGGTCGCTCCTTTACATCATCGCGCAGGCAATAGAGCCGGAAGGTTAAAGAGCGGGTCTTAAAACTCGAATCTTATTCGTACCTGAGGCATTCTATGGGATCCAGTCGGGAGGCTTTGCGGGCGGGCCAGACGCCGAAGACGAGGCCGACGGCGATGGAGACGCAGAGTCCCGAGATGACGGCCCAGGCCGGGATGGAGGCGGGAAGCGAAGGGATGAGAAGCATTATCAGCTGGCTGATGCCGACGGCCAGTATGACGCCCAGAAGGCCGCCGAAGAAGGTGAGCGTCATGGCCTCGAAGAGGAATTGATAGACTATGTCGCGCCGGCGTGCGCCTATGGCTTTGCGCACCCCTATCTCCTGCGTTCTTTCCGTCACGGAGACGAGCATGATATTCATGACGCCTATGCCGCCAACCAGCAGCCCAAGACTTGAGATGGCAATCGCAATCAGGCCGACCATTCCAGTGATGGAGTCGAACTGCTCTATGAATTTATCCGCGGTCTTGATGTCAAAGTTGTTGGGCTGGCTGAAGGAGACGTTGCGGCGACGGCGCAGGACTTCTTCGGACTGCTCAAGGGCTTCGCGCACGAGCCCCGAACGGCCCTTTATGATTAGCAGCAGGTAGCCCTTGGCAGGCGCTATCTTCTGAGCGGTGCGGAAGGGTATGAAGACGGCGTTATCCTCTTCGTTCTCTCCGAAGAAACCGTTCTTTCTCTTCTCCAGCACTCCGACTATCTCAAAATTGTAGCCGCCCATTTTGACTTCCGTGCCGACGATGCCTGTCTGGCGGCCCGGAAAGAGCGCTTCGGCGGCGTTGACGCCTATGACCATAACGCTACGGCGCTGGTCGTTGTCGGCCTCCGTGATGAACCGCCCTTCGTGTATGGCGATGTTGACAATCTCCGCGTAGTTGGGTGAGACGCCGGACGTGTTCCCCCAGCGATAGTTGTGTCCCTCGTAGGTGATGTTGTCATCAAAAGGGCCGCCCCCATAGCCTACGTTGGGCGCCACGTGCGCCACGTCGTCCACAGCCGGGGCCATCTGTTTGATGGCTTCGGCGTCCGCTACCGTAAGTGGTTTTCGCAATCGCTCCGAGCGGTCTTCGCTCGTGCGCGGGCCCGTGGACAGGTGAAAAGCGTAGATGTTGTTCGTGCCGTACTCTTCTATGATGGAGACTATGGACTGGCGCATGCCGGTCAGCAGAGAGGCTATGATGATGGCGGTCATCACGCCTATGACTATGCCCAGCACCGTGAGAAAGCTCCTGAACTTGTGCGCGCGAATCGAGTCGAGCGCCATCAGCAGCATCTCCGTAGGGAAAAATTTTGGAAGTCTTACACGCACGGCTCTGTTCTCTTCTCACTTCCTGGCCAGAGCAACAATCGGGTCCAGGCGTGCCGCCTTAAAGGCAGGATAGATTCCTGCGATCATGCCTACGGCGCTGGAAACGATAAGCGCCAGCAGGATATAGCCGACCGTAATAGTCATTGTTATCTCTGCGAGGATTGTAATCAGCCAGCAGATGCCTGAGGCCAGCAGAAGGCCCAGGACTCCGCCAAAGGCGCAGAGCAGCGCGGACTCAATCAGAAACTGCATCAGAATCTGCTTTTTAGTAGCGCCCACCGCTTTGCGCAAGCCGACTTCGAAAGTTCTTTCCGTGACGGAGACGAGCATGATATTCATGACGACGATTCCGCCTACGACCAGTGTGATGAAGGTAATGGGAATGATGACACTGGCTATACCGGCCGTGAACTGGTCTACCTGATTGTTAATCTCTTCGACGTTGACTATGCCGAAGTCGTCCTCGTCATTGCCCTTGAGCTTTCGTTTGTCGCGCATGGCCATGCGGGCCTCTTCTATGGTAGTGGCCATGTTCTCGCGGTCAACCGATTTCCCGTGAATCTGTAATCCGTTTGCGCCGCGCCCGAAAATCTGCGCGTGCGTCGTGACGGGGATGTATATGTGGCGGTCAATCGAATCACCGAAAAAGGAACCGCGCTTTTCCTCTACCCCCACGACTCTAAGGGGGAGGCCACGCACCTTCAGGGTATGGCCAATCGGGTCTACGTTAGGAAAGAACTTTTCCTTGATGTCATAGCCCAGGACGACCACAAGCGCCGAGCGCTGAACTTCATCAGGCGTGATGAAGCGGCCTTCGGCTATCGTCTTGTCTTCTATCTCAATCATGTTGGCCGTCACGCCGAACACGGGTGCTCCGGGGAACTCCGCCCCCTCCTGACTGAGGTCTGCCGAGCCATTTCTCTGAGCGCCGACCTCAGCGCAGGATTTGCAATGGTCGCGCACCCACTCATATTCCTCCCACTCTACGCGCTTGTTGCGGCGCATACGCCGCTCGAACTCCTCGTCCGACAACCTCCCCACGTTGGCCATACGCGCAATCATGAAATGATTTGCGCCCAGGACTTTTGAGACGCGGTCGACAACGTAGGTGTTAAGACCACTGATGGAAGCGCCCACCACGACCACGGAGGCCACGCCAATGATGATGCCTATCAGCGTCAGAAAGGCGCGCAGCTTGTGCGCCAGAATCGACTGAATCGCAATGCGCGCGGCATCCAGATAAAATGTGTAAACACTTCGCATGAGAGAATTTCCGATGTGGCGCAGACAAACCCCGGTCCGAACCGCTTTACGAATATAGACGACGGAATGTTTAGATTTATTAACAGATGCGGGAAGGATTGCTGGGCACAGAGCAAAAGAAAAAGCCGCCTCCTGAAAAGGCGACTGCTTTCTTTAAAATCGGGGCGAGAGGATTCGAACCTCCGACCTCTCGGTCCCGAACCGAGCGCTCTACCAGGCTGAGCCACGCCCCGACAAATTGAATCTGGATTCTATGTGAGCACGCTGGTTAAGTCAAACGCTCTCGGTTTACTTGGCCTCTGCGGCCGCGGCACGCGCCTTCTCGCGCCGGGACTTTATGTACTCTATGACGGGCGGCAGAAGCGAGAGGGCTACGACTATGATGACGACCTTCTCTATGTGCTCGTCCAGGTTGATGCCGAAGCGGGACTTGAGAATGCTGCCCAGGAAATAGCCCGAAAGAATCATGGAAAAGACCCACAGGAAGCCGCCCACGATGTTGAAGGCGACGAACTTGCGATAGGGCATGTTGGCGGCGCCCGCTACTATGGGGGCGAAGGTGCGGACGATGGGGACGAAGCGCGCTATGATGATGGTCTTTCCGCCGTACTTATCATAAAAGCCCTGCGCCTTTTGCAGGTGCTTCGGGTTGAAAAGGAGAGACTTCTCACGCCTGAAGAGGCGCGGCCCCATCTTTAACCCTGAGTAGTATCCGACGGCGTCGCCCACCACGGCGGCGATGAATAGCAGAATAAGCAGAATAGCAATGTTCAGCCCGTCAGGCTTCGCCGCGAAGAGCCCCGCAACAACGAGAAGTGAATCACCGGGCAGAAAGAAGCCAACGGCTAGGCCTGTTTCTGCGAAAACTATAAAGGCGAGACCTGCATAAGTAAAAACCGCGCCCTTCGTAGTCAGCCACTCGATGATTAATCTCGGATTGAGAAAATCTTTGATGTAGTGCAGGAGTTCGTAAATTGATTCCATAGCTTTTAAGCCCAAAGCTCATCCCGGGCTTTCGACCGTGAACTTTGAACTAAATTTGCGGCGACCAGCCGTAATGTCCTATGAGCGGTACGAAGGCGCACGCGCCGTGGTCTTCAAACTCATAATTGTCCTCCGTGCGTATGGCCCGCACCATGTGCTGAGACTCGCGCGTGTCGCCCACGGGGATTACAAGGCAACCGCCGACCTTCAACTGCGCGAGCAATGGCTCCGGGGCTCTGGGAGCGCCGGCCGCCGTCAGGATGCGGTCATACGGAGCGTGCGCGCTCCAGCCCAGCGTCCCGTCGAAGCATTTAACTGTGGCGTTATGTATGCCTAGACTGCGTATGCGCGACTGTGCCTGGCGAGCGAGTTCCGGTATGCGCTCTATGGAGTAAACCTGTGCGGCAAGCTTTGAAAGCACGGCTGTCTGATAGCCGGAGCCAGCGCCTATCTCAAGAACGCGCTCCGTCCCCTGCAATTCAAGCAGTTCCGTCATCTGCGCCACTATGAACGGCTGGGAGATGGTTTGATTGGCGTCAATCGGCAGCGCGTGGTCGCCATAGGCGCGAGACTGTAAGGCTTCGGGCACAAAGAGGTGGCGCGGGATGGTCAGCATGGCATCCAGCACGCGACTATCCCGTATGCGGTAATGATTGCGTAAGCGCTCTACCATGCGCTCGCGTGGGATGCGATAGCCCGAAGAGGTGGAATTAGGCCGCAAGGGCGCGGAACTCAAAATCTTTACTCCGTAAAAAGTAAACGGTGAATGGTAAATGGTGAATAGATGAACCGTCTCTGTCTATTTACCATTCACCATTCACCATTTACTTTTCTTGTAATACTTCGCTGGCGTTGATGTAATTCCAGGGCTCTATGGCCGTGAGCGCGTTGTGGTCTGTCATGTCGCTCTTGAGCGGAGTCACGGAGACGAACCCTTGCTCTATTGCCTGATAGTCCGTGCCGTCGGCCGTGTTCCAGCCGAAATGCTCTTCGCCTATCCAGTAGTAGGGCTTGCCGCGCGGGTCTATATGCTCGCTGATGACCGGGCGCGCATTCTTTAAGCCCTGCCGCGTGACACGCACGCCCTTAATCTCTCCAGGCGGGATGTTGATGTTGAGCAGCGTCCCGTCGGGCAGTCCCTCTTTCAGAACTTTCCTAACGGCTGTGATGGCAAAGCGCGCGGATTCCGTGAAATCAAAATTCTCGCGCGCCACAAGGCTCAGGGCGACGCCCGGCACGCCCAGTATAGTCGCCTCAAGCGCGCCCGCGACCGTGCCGGAATAGGTCGCGTCGTCGCCAAGATTCCCGCCGTGATTTATGCCCGAAGCGCATATGTCTGGCCTGACCTCCGTCAGAATCCTGTGCAGCGCCAGCGTCACGCAATCGGTCGGAGTCCCGTCCACGGTCCAATGCCTGTCGTCTATGCGGCGTATGCGAAGCGGGCGGGCGAGCGTCAGGCTGTGCGAGGCCCCGCTCATCTCGGAAGCAGGCGCGACCACGTACACGTCTCCCACTTCGCGCAGAGCCTCTTCGAGCTTGATGAGGCCGTCCGAGTGTATGCCGTCGTCGTTAGTGACCAGAATGCGAGTCATCTTTGGCTAAACCGTTCAAGGTCTCTTAAAGACACAGATTGCGCGCCGCCATATCTTAGGAACCGCAAGCGAGGCCAGAGCAAGATGTGCTCGTGGCCGGTCGCGGTCGCGAGGCGACGCGCTCCGTATTCTTAAACCATAGGAGAAGCTGGAGACAGGTGCGGGAAGAGCTTAAAGAGAGCGCGCCGCGTCTTTGCTTCTCTATGAAATCTTAATTAAAGGAAAGCTAGTCGCGCGGGGGGCGTGAGCTGCGTTTCTTCTTGTTGTTGCGTTTGCGCGCGAGCGCCGATTTGAGCTTGGCCTTCTGCCCCGGCGGCATGAAGAAGGCGTGCTTCTTGGCGTCCTTAATGATCTCTTCGGTCATCACTTTGCGCTTGAAGCGGCGAAGGGCGCTTTCGATTGACTCGCCCGGATTAACATTCACTACTGCCATTACGTAGAAACTTCTCCATTCTCCTATTTGAGTTAAGATTCAACTGCTTCAGAAGCCTTTCGTGCGGCCTTTGAATCACCTATTAAACACGCCAGCAACCTGTACGGTCAAGCTCGCACGAAAGAACCCCGCGATCTTGAAAAGCATAAACGCGGGGTTCTCTCGGACAAGAGGGCGTTTTGGCTCAACTTAAGCGGAAACGGTGGCCGATTCCGAATCTTTGCTGCCCCTGCTCAGTCCCTTAATCTGCACGGGCTTGTTCGCGGGATTGACTTTGCCCTTGTTCAAGACCATTTCATTGTAGAGCTTGCGCATCATCTGAACTTCCTCGTGCGCCGTCTTTGGCCCTTCCATAACGGGCTTGTGCGGACGCTGCAAGTCAATCTCGTTCAGCTTGAGGCCGTGATTCGGATCTTCCAGATGGACTTCCTTACCGGCAGCGAAAATCTCGTGGCGTCCGTGCTCCTGATACCACTTCGCAACGGTCGCGTTCTGGTGCATGTTCTCGATGATGTTGCGCCAGCCGATGCCCGTGTTGTAGGCGCAGAAGGAGATTTCGCCTTCCTGCGTGCCGTAAGGAATGATGCACATCTCCGTGCGGCGGAAGTCGTAGTTGAACAGGTCCTGGAACCACATGCCCGCT
>DASVVZ010000243.1:0-2183 GCA_036389875.1 Pyrinomonadaceae bacterium | reverse complement strand
GGCGAGCTGACGAACATCATCACGACTGCGCGCAATCGTGTGAGAAAAGTCTACGAAGTGAAGGTCAAGGGCATAGCGCCCGAAGATGCTATTGAGCGACTGCGGCGCGGCGTTACTCTTGATGACGGAGTTCGCACAGCGCCGGCCGAAATCAAACGCGTCGAAGTCTCGGAATCAAACTCATGGTTCGAAGTCGTCCTGCTTCAGGGACGCAACCAGCAGATAAGGCGCATGTTCGATGTCATAGGCCATTCGGTGGTAAAGCTTCGCCGCACGAAGATAGGATTTCTTTCGGACGAAGGGCTCAAGCCCGGCCACTGGCGCTTCCTGACCCCGGCGGAAGTCGCCCGTCTCAAAAAGATGAAACAGGCCACGAAGAAGGCCGCGAAAAAGCGCCCGGCGGGTCACGCTTCAGGATGAGAATGAGGTAAAATAAGGCTAAATTGATTCATTGATTCAGTGAATAGATGAGTCAATGAATCAATATCTTTAAGGGGTTTTAGTTTTATGGAATTCGAGCTCAGTGAAGAGCAGCAACAGGTGAAAGCGAGCGTCCGCGAGTTTGCCGAAGGAGAGATCGCGCCGCACGTCATGGAGTGGGACGAGTCGCAGCATTTCCCTGTAGAGCTTCTTCCAAAGCTCGCCGAGCTTGGATTGATGGGCGTCATCTTTCCTGAAGAGTACGGCGGCGCCGGGATGGGCTACGTTGAATACGTGACAATCATTGAAGAGCTGTCCCGTGTCGACGGCTCCGTAGGCATCTCTGTCGCCGCGCACAACTCGCTCTGCTCGAATCACATTTACATGTTCGGCACCGAAGAGCAGAAGCGCAAGTATCTTGTTCCGCTCGCTCAGGGCGAACATCTCGGAGCATGGGGATTAACTGAAGCCAGCGCGGGCTCCGACGCATCCGGCACGCGCTCTACTGCCGTGCGCAAGAATGGCGGCTGGGTCGTCAACGGCTCCAAGAACTTTATCACGCACGCGATTCACGCCGACACGCTCGTCGCCGTCGCCGTCACAGACCGCTCGAAGGCAAGCAAGGGAATCACGGCCTTCATCTTCGAGAAGGGCATGAATGGCTTCGCGCCGTCCAAGAAAGAGAACAAGCTCGGGCTTCGCGCGTCAGAGACGGCCAGCGTGGTCTTTGAAGACTGCTACCTGCCGGATACAAACCGCCTGGGCGACGAAGGCATGGGCTTTATACAGGCCATGCAGATTCTGGACGGCGGGCGCATCTCGATCGCCGCGCTGGCCCTAGGCATAGCCCAGGGCGCTTATGAATCGGCCGTCCGCTATGCCAAAGAGCGCGAGCAGTTCGGCAAGCCTATAGCGGAGTTTCAGGCCATTCAATTCAAGCTGGCGGACATGGCCACGCAGATAGAGGCCGCGCGGCTACTGACCTACCGCGCCGCCTACATGAAGGATCAGGGCAAGCGCGTGACCAAGGAATCGTCCATGGCCAAGCTCTACGCTTCGGAGATAAGCGTTAAGGTCTGCGAGGAGGCCATACAGATTCACGGCGGCTACGGTTACACGAAGGACTATCCGCCTGAAAAATACTGGCGCGACTCGAAGCTCTGCACCATTGGCGAGGGAACCAGCGAGATTCAGCGCCTGGTCATTGCGCGCCAGTTGTTAAAGCAATAAATATTTCATGAAGAAGATAACAGTTGCGCCCCTTTTCATCTGCCTCTTGCTTGCGGCCTCAATCGTCGCCAGAGGCCAGTCGGCTCCGCGCTTTCAGGATTATTCGGCCCCCGTCTACAAGGGAAAACGCGCGCCCGTCAACTTGAAGAGCGCGGAGGGCGCAGGCGCTTTTCGCACACGACTGCGCGAAGGCGCGGCAAAGGGAATCAACTTTGCCGGCAGCTATACGCTGGTCGTGTGGGGCTGCGGCACGGGATGCCTGAGCGGCGGCATCGTTAACGCCAGGACTGGGACGGTCTTTTTCCCGCGAGAGCTTGGCGGCTTCGGCGTCTGGTATTTTTCGGATAACCCGAATGCAGAGGCGCTGGGGTTTAAGCCGAACAGCCGCCTGCTGGTCTTGTCGGGCTATCCCGCCACCGAAGCGAATATGGATAATCCTAAAACCGGCCTCTACTACTACGAGTGGACGGGCACGCGGCTCAGGCTTGTTAAGTTCATCGCCAAGAGCAGGGAAGAGGGGCGCTAAGCTTTTT
>DASVVZ010000242.1:0-6433 GCA_036389875.1 Pyrinomonadaceae bacterium | reverse complement strand
TGAATTGACAGAAGACCACAAGGCTCTCAGGCAGACGGTGCGTGATTTCGCGCTCAAGGAAGTCGCCCCCCGCATTAAAGAGCTGGACGAAAAGCAGCAGTTCGACCGCGCCATCCTGGACAAGATGGCCGAGCTGAACATACTCGGCGTCTGCATTCCGGAAGAGTACGGCGGCGCAGGCTTCGATTACATCTCGCTCGGCCTGGTCTGCGAAGAGCTCGAAGCCGTCGACACAAGCCTGCGCGTCATCATGAGCGTGCACACGGGATTGAACTCCCTGACGCTCTACGCCTGGGGCACGGAAGAGCAGAAGCAGAAGTACCTGGTCCCTCAGGCAAAGGGCGAGAAGATTGCCACCTACGGTTTGACCGAGCCGGGCGCGGGCTCCGACGTGGTCGGCACGCGCTCCGTCGCGCGCCGCGAGGGCGACGAGTGGGTCTTAAACGGCGAGAAGATGTGGATTAGCCTGGCCGACCTGGCCGACAACTTTCTCTTCTTCTGCTGGACGGATGAAGAGAAGCGGCGTCAGCGAGACCACACGGGCATGTCCTGCTTCATAGTCGAGCGCTCCATGCCCGGCTTCACCTCCGGAACGATTCACGGCAAGCTGGGCATTCGCGCGGGCAACACGGGCTACTTCTCTTTGCAGGACGTGCGCGTGCCGCACGCGAACATGGTCGGAGAAGAGGGCGAGGGATTCAAGATTGCCATGTTCGCGCTTGAGCAGGGGCGCTATACCGTGGCGGCTGGGGCCACGGGCGTGATACGCGCCTCGCGCGACGCCAGCATAGCTTACGCTCTTGAGCGCGAGACCTTCGGCACGAAGATAGCGAATCACCAGCTTGTCAAACAGAAGATAGCCGAGATGGAATCGGACTATCAGATGTGCCACCTGCTGTGTTTGCGAGCGGGCTGGCTGAAGAACATGGGTTTGCCGAACGGGCGTGCGACAAGCCTCGCCAAGTGGCAGGCGACCGTCAGGAGCGAGAAGGCCGCTTCTATGGCTATAGAGGTTCACGGGGCGAACGGCTACTCGAACGACTACCCTGTCGAGCGCTACCTGAGAAACTGCAAGGCCGCAGTCATCTACGAAGGCACACGCGACATACACACGCTGATGCAGGCGGACTGGGCGCTCGGCCTCAAATCCGAAAAGCCCGCGCGCAAGAGCCTGCCGCCGTGGAAGCCTTCGGAATCGCTGAGGTCAGTCGCGGCTGATTAAGGCGGATTCCGGCAGGGACGGGAAAGCAATGAGGAAGGCGGCAGTGCCGCGCAATGATGTATGAAAAGAAAGAATCTCTTTAATTCATCGCGCGCGGCACGGCTGACTTCCTCGTTTTCCTTTACCGCGTCCATCCCCTGTTAACCTCTTTCTACCGCTACAATTTCCCGTCCTGCTCTGCTACTATACGTGCGCATCTCTTTTGCGCCTTCAAGCGGTCAAAGGTCTCGCGCCGGCAAAAAAAAGCGGCGCGCCGCCTCGAATCTTAAAATTCAGGAGAAAAAGTAAGAGTATGGGACATGAGCTGAAGACCGAGCGCGAGCTTTCGCTGGATTTCCTGCGCGTGTGCGAGGCTGCGGCCATCGCCGCCGCGCGTACCATGGGACAGGGCGAACGCAAGTATTCCGACCAGGTGGCCGTTGAAGCGATGCGTGAAGTGATGGACACCGTCCCCATGCGTGGCCGCATAGTGATAGGCGAAGGCGAGCGCGACGAAGCGCCCATGCTCTACATTGGCGAGGAACTAGGCGGGCGCGGCGCTTCCGCTGACCTGCGGGCGGAGTTCCCCGAAGTCGATATAGCCGTAGACCCTCTGGAAGGAACAAATCTCTGCGCGCTCGGGGCGAATAATGCCATCGCCGTCCTTGCGGCAGCCGAGCGCGGCGGACTCCTGAACGCGCCCGACATCTACATGGACAAGATTGTCGTAGGCCCCTCGTCGCGCGGAGTGATAGACATAGACGCGCCCGTGCGCGACAACCTCAAGAACATAGCTCGTCGGCTTGGCCGGGACATAGAAGATTTGACCGTCATCGTTCTCGACCGCTCGCGCCACAAAAAGCTTATCAACGAAGTGCGAGAAGCGGGAGCCCGCATACGCCTGATTTCCGACGGCGACCTTTCGGCGGGAATCTCTGCGGCCGTGGCAGGCACAAACATTCACGCGCTGATGGGAATTGGCGGCGCGCCTGAAGGCGTAATTACGGCGGCGGCCATGAAATGTTTGAACGGCGAGATTCAGGCCAAGCTGGTCTTTGACCCCGAGCGACTGGGAGTCGATAAGGATAAAGTCCCGGAGCAACAGGAGGTCATAGCGCGTCTTGGGGAGATGGGCATCAATGACACGGATAAAGTCTACGACACGGACGACCTTGCGCCGGGCAAGAAGATTATCTTCGCCGCGACAGGCGTCACGGACGGCGCGCTCTTGAGGGGCGTGCGCTTCTTTGGCTCCGGCAAACGCACGCACTCGCTCGTCATGACTACGGAGTCCAAGCACATACGCTTCGTTGACACCGTACACGTAGAAGGCGGCCCCGACGCTGTGATCAGGTTTTAAGATGTACGCACCGGCCAGTGAATATGTCCCGCAGTGCGCGCCGCAGGCTACGGCGCGCTCGGCGCGTCTGGTGTGGGGAGGGCTTCTGGCCCTGTCGCTGATGATAATCGCGATGGTCTTTGCCGCGCCTCTCCTGCTGGCGCAGGGGTACATCGAGCCGTCCGGCCTTATCTACAGGGCCTTCAGCTTCCTGTGTCACCAGATACCGGAGCGCTCTTTTCATCTGGAAGGACATCAGCTCGGCGTCTGCTCGCGCTGCACCGGCATTTACGCGGGCTTTGCCGCGAGCGTGCTCTTTTATCCGGTGGCCCGGTCTCTGAAGAGAGCCGATTCGCCCGCGCGCATCTGGCTACTGGCGGCCTGCGTTCCCATTGTCGTAGATTTCGCGTTAGGTTTCTTCGGCATCTGGGAGAACACACACCTTTCTCGCTTCGCCACGGGCGCAATCTTCGGCGCAGCCTGCGCCCTCTACGTCGTCCCAGGCTTTCTGGAGCTGGGACAGATGATGGATAAAGCCAGAAGGCCGCGAGCGCCTGGCGTCATGAATTAAAGAAATAGCTCAGCTTGAATCCATCTCTTTAATTCATCAGGCGCGGGGCTTGGCGGCCTACCGCGCTGCTTTTAGGCATCTAATAGGGCGGGGTTCGCGTCTAAAGTGGCCGGTAGGGTCGCTGTTCGGGCTCAAGGTTTTTTTTAGAGGCTGCCGGACGCGCAGCCTGAATCTTTGTAAGGCTTTTGATTTTTGGATTGAGTCGTAATGCTTAAGACTTCTCTTGTTTCCCTCCTGCTGGCTTCGGATAACTTGTGCGAAAAGTTTCCGAGCTTCTGCGATGCCATCAACAAATCGTCCGGCAATATCAGCTCGCTCTACAGCCTGGACACGCTTGACTGGACGGTTCTCGTCCTGTACTTCGGCATCCTGCTGATTCTCTCCATCTATGGCGGCTACCGCATCAAGCAGGTGCTGGACTTCTGGCGCTACTGCAAGATCAAGCCTGAGCCGAAGGCGCGCTTCGACGCGGCAGAGCTGCCGGTAATCACCGTTCAGCTGCCGCTCTTCAACGAGATGTACGTGGTCGAGCGGCTTCTCAAAGCCATAACGGCGATCGATTACCCGCGCGACCGCTTTGAGATTCAGGTGCTGGACGATTCCACGGACGAGACCGTGGAGGTGGCCCGCGCGACCGTAGAAGCTTACGCGCGCCAGGGCTTCGACATACACTACATACACAGGTTGGACCGCACGGGCTTCAAGGCAGGTGCGCTCGCCAACGGGATGAAGACGGCCAAGGGCGAGCTTATGGCTATCTTCGACGCGGACTTTGTGCCGAAGCCGGATTGTTTGCGCAAGCTCGTGGACTTCTTTACAGATCCGCAGGTGGGCTGCGCTCAGATGCGCTGGTCGCACATCAACGGCACCTACAACCTGCTGACGCGTCTTCAGACCATCATGCTCGACGGCCATTTCGTGGTAGAGCAGACGGTCAGAAATCGCACGGGCGGCTTCTTCAACTTCAACGGCACGGCCGGCATCTGGCGCAGGCAGGCCATAGATTTGAGCGGCGGCTGGCAGCACGACACCCTGACGGAAGACACCGACCTCTCCTTCCGCGCGCAGCTCATGGGCTGGCGCTTCGTTTATCTTCTTGACGAAGACGCGCCCGCCGAGATTCCCGTAGAGATAAACGCCTTCAAGGCGCAACAGCGTCGCTGGGCCAAGGGAGTGATGCAGGTCGGCATAAAGCTTTACAGGAGAATCTGGGGCGCGCCCCTGCCGCTTCGCGTCAAGCTTGAGATGTTCTTTAGACTGACGGGCAACATCAGCTATCCGCTGATGATTTTCGTCAGCCTGCTTCAGTTTCCGCTTCTGCTGGTGCGCTACAATCAGGGCTTCTATCACCTGATGCTGTTTGACGTGCCCCTGCTCTTCTTCTCGACCATCTCGGTCGTGCTCTTTTACGGCACAGGCGTCTGGTATCTGGATCGGGAGGGGCGCGCGCCGCGTCTCTTTCACCTGCCGCTCGTGATGGCGCTCGGCATCGGCCTGGCCTTCTCCAACGCCCGCGCGGTGCTCGAAGCCATGATTGGCTTGAAGTCCGAGTTCGTACGCACGCCGAAGTACAGCGTCGAAGAGGCCACAGATGAAACCTGGAAGCGAAAGAAGTATAAGCGTAAGCGTGGGTGGCTGCCTCTGCTCGAACTCAGCTTAGCCTTCTACTTCGTGCTGGCCATTGCCTACGCCGTTCGCATGCACATGTGGGGGCCTATCCCGTTCCTCTTCCTCTTCCTCTTTGGCTACGGCTACATGGGCGTGATGAGCATAATGCAAACGACCTCGGGCAGGCGGCTGCTGAATCTCTGGCGACCGCAGAAAGCGTAATCGAGAGGCTGGTCGAAAGAAAGAGAACCGCCGGCTCCTGGCTCTGTTTTATAAACTTTATCGCGCCCTCATACGTAAAGAGCGTGTGAGGGCGCGCTTGGCTCTCTACCTCCTTCCAGATTCAAGGATGATATTTCATGAAATCGTATGGAAAGGCTCTATGCCTGCTTTTAGCTTCTGTTTTCGCCCTCGTCCCGCTCGGCTTCGCGGCGCGTGCCGAGGCCACTGCCGATTATTATGACGAGCCGGGCGTAAAGCTTCTCAATCAGCCCGTCGCGGACTACCGCGCGCGACGTGCGCGTCTGATGGACGAGATTAAGGACGGGGTGGTGGTCATCCTTGGCAACGTCGAAGAGGACAACGGCATAGAGGCTCGTTATCGACAGAACAACTGGATGGCGTACCTGACGGGCGTCAGAACCCCCGGCGCGAGTCTCCTGCTGGTGCCGCAGGGCCTCGCTTCCATGAATGGGGCGCGCGAGATCGTCTTTATCCCGCCGCGCAATCTTCAGGAGGAGCGATGGACGGGGATTCAGCTTGCGCCGGGCGAAGAGACCGCGCGCGGCTTCGGTGCGGAGCGCGTCATGCCCACCATCGGCAGCGAGCCTGTCATAGCCGCAAAGGGCGCGAATACTGCGAGCAACAATCTCCTGCTCAAGCTGAAAGAGGCCGCGCAGCTTCCCGCCTTCAAGGGCGCGCAGGAAGGACAGACCAGCATGAAGGTCTACACCATCGCGCCGCGCGATGTGCACAACGGCTTTGTGCGCGAGTACCAGTTCGTGGAGGAATTGAAGAAGGAGCTGCCGGGCGTAGAAGTGGCTGCGGGCGACAGGTCGCTCGTGAACATCGTCGGCGAGATGCGAAAGTTCAAGTCAGCGGCAGAGCTTGCGCTGCTGCAAAAGGCCATAGACATTACCGGCGAGGCGCAGCGCGACATCGCGCGCACCCTCAAGCCGGGCATGTACGAGTACGAAGTGCAGGCCATACTGGAAGCGGCTTTCACGCGCAACGGGGCCGAGCGTCCGGGCTTTCCTTCCATAGTGGGTAGCGGCCTCTTCTCGACCATCCTGCACTATAGCGAGAACCACAAGCGCATAGAGGCGGGCGACACGGTCGTCTGCGACATAGGCGCGGAGTATTCCCTCTACACCGCAGACATCACGCGCACCTATCCCGCGAGCGGAAAATTCACCGAGCGACAGAGAGCCGTCTACCAGCTTGTGTTGGATTCGCAGGCGGCTGCCGCGGCGGCCTGGAAGCCCGGCATGACCATGAGCGACCTGAACCGCGTCGCCAGAGAGTTCCTGCGCAAGAGTCCCCTGCGTGCCAGGGACGTTGACGGCAAAGAATATTCCATGGAGCACTTCTTCATACACGGGCTCGGGCATTACCTTGGGATGGATGTTCACGACACGGGCAACTACATGCGCCCGTTTCAGGTGGGCGAAGTCTTCACGATTGAGCCGGGCATATACATCCCCACGGAAAAGCT
>DASVVZ010000241.1:0-9024 GCA_036389875.1 Pyrinomonadaceae bacterium | reverse complement strand
TAGACCCTGTGGCGAACTCTGTCTGCAAAGCGAGTGTAGAGCGCGGGGTCTCCGGCGGCCGCGCGCGCGCGAATCAACGCCTGTAGCTCCCAGGCCTGAGCAGCTTCGCGGTAATAACGCACGGCCTCTTCCAGTGATGAGGCGAGCGGGCCTACGCGCCCGTGCGGGCGCAGGCGCAGGTCAACGCGGTAGGCGGCGCCCTCGCCCGAGGGGTCGCCCACGAGGCGCGCGACCATCTCGGCCAGCTTGACGAAGTACTCACGATTCGTAATCTCGCCGCGCGTTCCCTTGCCGGAGGTCACGCCCTCGTCCGAGTAGATGAACATCAGGTCTATGTCGGAGGCGTAGTTCAACTCGAAGGAGCCCAGCTTGCCCAGAGCTACGACGGTGAAGGCGGCGGAAGCCGTGCGGCCCCTGTCGGTCGTGCGTAGCGGCGTGCCGTAGCGGTTATCCAGCTCCTGCCGCGCAATCGAGAGCGCGTGCTCCAGCACGGCGTCCGCCAGGTTCGACAGCTCTTCCGTTATCTCCACCAGCGTGCTGAGACGGCGTATGTCGCGCAGGTATATGCGAAGCAGCTCGCGGCGGCGAAAGCGCGCCAGTAAGACTTGCGGGTCAAGCTGCGAATGCGTCAGGTGAAAGCGGGCGAGCGATTCTCCAAGCTCTTCACGGGTCTTCAGGCGCGGGTGCGTGCGCTCGCGCGTCAGCCATTGAAAGTACTCGGCGTTCTGCTCAAGCGTGGTGGCCAGCAGCGGACTCCATGCCGCGAGCGCGAGCACGTCCGAGAGCAGCCCCGCGTCGCGCGCCAGCAGGCGAGCCGCCTGCGCGTTCTCCGACGTGGCGCGTTCGTAAAAGAGGCGCGCAGCCTCCCTGTCCGGCAAATCTCTGACGAGCGCGTCTATCTGTTCCTGCATGGAAGTCACAATCGATCAGCCGCTTCCCGAAAAGCGCCCCCGCTTGAAGCGGCACCAAGAAGACGTATCTAACACTTCTTAGAAAACCTCTACGGCGATAGTCTCTTCAATATTTATACTTTACGCAAACCGATTATGATATATTGCGCCGCAAGTCGAAGGCGCGAGCCGAAAGCCGAAGCTCTCATCAAAGCGCGCCGCAAGAGCGTTCCATCTCAAATCTGCAATTCTGTTTACAACACGCTGGCAGGAATTAAGCCTGAGCCACACGAAGGAGTCAAAATCATGCCCGAAGAAACAGATACCTCGCAGGCCGGCACGAACGGGGCATCTTCCTCAACGAGCGAAACCGGGAACCGATGCGCGCACGAAGCCTGTAATTGCAGGTCGCACGAGGGCCACGCCCCCTACTGTAGCGACTACTGCGCGGGCAACCCTGATGATAATCAGACGGGCTGCCTGTGCGCGGATGACGTGTGCCTGAAGGAGTGCGACCTGATAATGAAGGGCGGCATCACAAGCGGCATAGTCTATCCCCCTCTGGTGATTAAGCTGGCGCGCAAATACCGCTTCCGCAACGTGGGCGGAACCAGCGCAGGGGCCATAGCGGCGGCCGTGACCGCGGCTGCCGAGCACGGCCGCCGCTTCGGCGGGCGCGGCGACAGAGCCTTCAAACGTTTGAAAAAAGTGCAGGAGTGGCTCGGTAAGGGCAGCAACCTGCGCGACCTTTTCCAGCCGACGCCTGAGACGCGGCCGCTTCTGGATATGTTTCTCTATCTTACGGACCCGAAGCTTGATAAAGGTTGGAATAAGAAGCCGCTGAAGGCTGTTTCGACCATCAGGGATGCCTTTAAGCAGACGGACACTGCGGCCTTTGAAGAGAACAGCAACGAGTGGTGGGTCAAGTCGCTGGCTGCCGGCGCAGGCGGAGCCATGCTCGTGTCCCTCTCCTCGCTTCTTTTTTACTACGTCTTTGCCGTCTGGATATTCGGCAGAGTCATCAACTGGACGGATACTCTATGGCCGCTCGCGATACTGATTCTGACGGTCGCAGTAGTCTTGGGATTCGCAGGCAACTGGGCGGGCGGTATCATAAATGGCGTGAAGCGCCTTCTTCACGTAATAACTTACGAGCTGAAAGAGAATCGGTTCGGCATCTGCGACGGCGTGAGCGGCGACAGGCCGGCTAACATTCCGCCTCTCACTGTCTGGCTCGACAGGCGTATTAACAGCCTGGCAGGCATGCCGAAGGGCAGAGAGCCGCTCGTCTTCGGCCAACTGTGGCGCAGGGAGAAGGATGATGACCAGAAACAGATTGACCTGACGATGGTGACATCGAACCTGAGCCAGGGCCAGCCCTACGTTCTGCCTTTCGAAGGCAAGCTCTTTCTCTTCAACGTGAAAGAGTTTGGAGAACTCTTCCCGCCAAATGTAGTGGAGCACATGAAGGACAAGGGCAGCGCCTTTAAGGAGATAAATAACGGCTCGGGCGCAACTCGTTACAAGGCTCCTGAAGGCTACCGCTTCCTGCCCGAGGCTAAAGACTTTCCCGTCATAGTGGCGACGCGCATGAGTTTGAGCTTTCCGGTGCTCATCTCGGCGATTCCCCTTTACACCATCATGCCCGACAAGGAGGTAATCGATGCACAGCGTAGCGGCGAGGAGGTTCTGCTGGACGGGCGGCACATGCAGAAGAACCTCTTCAGCGACGGCGGCATTTGCAGCAACTTCCCCATACACTTCTTCGATTCCTGGCTGCCGCGCCGTCCGACCTTCGGCGTCAACCTGACTTCGCTGCCGGAAAGCAAGCTGGACGATTACGAGCCGGAAAACAGGCTGAAAACCTCCAAGGACGAGAAGAAGATGATGATGGAGGTGAAGATGGACAACTACAGCCTGGTGACGGAGCAGGCCGCATCAGACATAAGCAGCAAAGGGAAGAGGGACACTTCTCAGGCAGTCTTCCTGCCGGGCATACGCGACGAAGTGCTGCCGAACTGGGTTGAGATTCCCAGCCTGACACGCTTTCTGGGAGAAATCTTCAACATAGCGCAGAACTACCGCGACAATACGCAGTCCCACCTGCCAGGCTACAGAGAGCGCATAGTGAACATAGCCCTCTCTGACAAAGAGGGCGGCCTTAATCTGGAGATGCCGCCCGACATTATTCAGGAAGTGGTCGTCAAGGGAGAACTCGCCGGCGAGAAGCTGCTACATTATTTCAAGTTCGAGCAGCATCAGTGGGTTCGCTTCCGCGTGCTGGTGCGCGAGTTGGAGAAGAACCTTACGCGCCTGAAGGAAGTGATGGGCAGCGACCCGCCCGCCTTCGACTACAAGACGCTCATAGAGCTACAGCGCCGCGAAGGGCTCTTCTTTCCAAACAAGGCCGGGTGGGGAGAAGACGTGATGAAGCTACTGGACGCTGTACATACATTCATGCAGACGAGCGGCTGGACGGACAACCTTGGGCTTATGAAAGAGGAGCCCTACCCGGTTCCCGAACCGACGCTGCGCGTCACTCCGAATCTATAGGAGGGGAATATGCCGTCAATCTTTGAAAACATCAGCTACAGGTCGCTGTGGATTGCCTTTCTTGCGCTGCTCGTGTTGTTCATGCTGGTGAGCAGGAAGGCCAGGCCGGCCTTCAGCCCCGAAGAGGCGAAGAAGATAACAGGGGAGTTGGGCAGAGGCCCTATGATGGCGCTTGAATTTGCCGGAAGCCCCACGGAGGCCGAGCGAGTCCTGAGGGTCTCGCGAGAGGCGAACGCACAGGCGATTGAGAAATTTCGCACGGCAATCGCCTGGGACTATCTTTTCCTCTTCATCTACCCGGCATGGATTGCCGCAGGCTGCATGATTGTCGCCAAGTTTGTTTCGGAGAAGAACCTGCCGGGCGCCAGCCTCGGCCTTTTTCTAATCATCATACAGCCCTTAGCCTCCCTGCTCGACGCGGCGGAGAACTACGCTATGCTGCGCGTGCTCAAGGGCCCCATACAAAGCCCCTGGCCGGAGATAGCCAGATGGTGCGCGTTCCCGAAATTCGCCATCCCTGTTTTGACCGGCGCGCTCTACGTAATCTGCTACGGCCTTGGAGCACTGGTCTGGGTATTGCTCTTTGCAAAGGCCCGGGGCAGGTAAGGAAAGACAAAAGTAGAGGGGAAAGAAAAGCTGTGCTTCTCTTTCCCCTCTACTTTTGTCTTTCTACTTCTGTCCCGAGCTGAGCTTTTCTTCGAGGGCGGCTTTAACTTCGGGCCATTCCGCGTCGATGATGCTGTAGTAGACCGAATGGCGTATCCGCCCGCCGGGCATAATCATGTGATTGCGAAACGTACCCTCTTCAAGAGCGCCTATGCGCGCGAGCGCGCGGCGGGACTTTTCATTCAAAGAGTCGGTCTTGAATTCCACGCGCAAACAGCCCAGGTCTTCAAAGGCGTGGCCGAGCATCAGGTACTTCGCCTCCGTGTTGACGTAGGTGCGCTGATACTCTCTTGCAATCCAGGTCCAGCCGATTTCCATGTGGCGGTTAGCCCGGTCAATCGCGCCGAAACGCGTGCTCCCGACGGCGCGTCCGGACGATTTGTCGATCGTCGCAAAGGGAAGAGCGCTTCCCTCCTGCTGCCACCTGAGCGCCGTCTCCATGTACTCCTTCAGGTCCCCCTCCGTCTTTATCACGGAAGTCGTGTACCGCCAGAGCTCCTCGTCAAACGCCACCGCGCACAATTCTGCCAGATGAGAGAGAGAAAGAGGCTCCAGCCGCACAAAGCGGCCTTCGAGCGTAACGGGACGAACAAGCATAAATAGGTCTGTAGAGCCCGGAGAGTCTGTAGAGAGAAGAAAGTCATTTTGACTCTCGTGTCTCTACAGACTCTTCAGACTGTTTTAGATGTCGAAGTACATGCCGAACTCAAGCGGGTGCGGGCGCATGTTGAGTGGCTGAATCTCGCGCTCGCGCTTGTAGCTGATCCAGCGCTCAATCATCTGCGGCGTGAACACGTCGCCCTTGAGCAGGAATTCATGGTCGGCTTCGAGCGCCCTGAGTGATTCATCCAGAGAGCCCGGCAAAGACGGCACGTCCTTCAGCTCTTCGGGAGACAGGTCGTAGATGTCCTTGTCCAGCGGCTCGCCCGGGTCTATGCGGTTCTGTATGCCGTCGAGCCCCGCGAGCAGCATCGCCGAGAACGCAAGGTACGGGTTGCAGCTCGGGTCGGGCGGACGAAACTCCAGCCGCTTCTGCTTCGGGTTGGTCGAGAACATGGGGATGCGTATCGCCGCCGAGCGATTGCGCGCCGAGTAAGCCAGATTCACGGGAGCTTCAAAGCCGGGCACGAGCCGCTTGTAGCTGTTCGTGGTCGGCGCGGCGAAGGCTACGATGGCGGGAGCGTGGCGGAGCAGGCCGCCGATATAGTATCGCGCCATCTCCGAAATCCCCGCGTAGCCATCGCCGGCAAAGAGCGGCTTCTCATTCTTCCAGAGCGACTGGTGGCAGTGCATGCCCGAGCCGTTGTCGCCGTAAATGGGCTTCGGCATGAAGGTCGCGGCCTTGCCGTAGTTGTACGCGGTGTTGCGCACCACGTACTTGAAGAGCTGCAGATTGTCGGCCGTGCCCAGAAGCGTCGAGAAGCGGAAGTCTATCTCGCACTGCCCGGCGGTCGCGACTTCGTGGTGATGACACTCCACGTTGATGCCGCAAGCGGCGAGCGTCAGCGAGATTTCCGAGCGCAAGTCGCTCAGAGAGTCCGCGGGCGGGACGGGCACGTAGCCTTCCTTTGCGCGAATGCGGTAGCCCAGGTTGGTGCCGCTGAACTCGTCCGCGTTTCGGCCCGAGTTCCAGTGCGCCTCGTCCGAGTCAATCGTGTAACCGGAAGAGTTCTGCTCGTTGTGAAACTTGACGGAATCGAAGACGAAGAACTCCGCTTCGGGGCCGAAGTATGCCAGGTCGGCTATGCCAGTGAATTTCAGATAGCTTTCGGCGCGCACGGCGACGCTTCTGGGGTCGAACCCGTAGCCCTCCTTGGTGATGGGGTCGACGGCGTTGCCTATGAAGCAGACGGTCGGCTCGTCCGAGAAGGGATCCATCCAGAAACGTGTAGAGTCCGGGATAAGCAGCATGTCTGATTCGTGAATCGAAGCCCAGCCGCGCAAGGAAGAGGCGTCAAAGCCAAACCCGTCTTCAAAAGAGTCTTCGGAAAGCTGGTTAATTGGAAAGGTCAGATGATGCCAGGCGCCCGGCAGGTCTGTAAAACGCACGGAGACAAACTTTGCTCCCTGGTCAGTTGCATATTTTAAGGCAGTTTTAGCGTTCATATTTTCTCCTGATAACTTTTTTGGGAGTGTTGGGGGTGCGAACCGCGCTTTTTGAAGCGGCTGGCGCGGCCGTATGGGAAGACCCGTGGCTGGTGTGCGAGATGAATCTTGCCGTCATACTACGGACGACCGTAAAAAGCTTTGCATTATAGTGGCCGGGCCGTGCATGTCAAGTTTTTTTGTGACAGAAAAGTCTCACGAAAAGAGAGGAACCGTTGCTTTTACAACCTAAATTGTTCGAGCGTGCAGACTTAAATAGCGGGAGAGATTTTTCTTTGCAGAAGAAAATTATTTACCAGTCCCGCTTTTTCTGTTAAATTGCCGAGTCTTAGTGTTCCAGCCATGAATCTCCGCTACTCGAATAAGGGAGGCCGCTCTCGCGCCTCGTTGAATGTAAGCCTGTGCGCCCGCTATGAAGGGCAGGCAAGGGGGGAATCTCAGAATTGACCACGGCCATCGAACAGACGGTTGAAACCTATGGCATAGAGAATTGGGGAGCCGGTTACTTCGACGTAAACCGCAAGGGCAATCTCATAGTCCATCCGGCGGAAAATGACAGCCGGGCGGCGGACTTGAAAGAGATAATAGACGACCTGAACCGTCGCGGCATTACTACGCCCGTCCTGCTCAGGTTTCCGCAGCTCATTGCCGGACAGGTACGAAAATTACAGCGCGCCTTCAGTAAATCGATACGCGAATTCGAGTACCAGGGCGCGCACATGTGCGTTTATCCCATGAAGGTCAACCAGCAGCGCGCAGTGGTCGAGGAGTATCTGAGGGAAGGCACTCGATACGACTTCGGCCTCGAGGCGGGCTCTAAGGCTGAGCTGTACGCGGCGCTGGCGATGGATCAGTCGCCCGACAGCCTGCTGGTCTTAAACGGCTTCAAGGACGAGGAGTTCATACGGCTCGCCTTCTGCGGCGCGATGGCAGGCAAGCGCATCGTCATCGTGATAGAGAAGTTGTCCGAGCTGGAGCACATCCTACGCATCTCCGAAGAACAGGAAGGCGCGCTGCCGATGGTTGGCATGCGCGTCAAGCTCTACTCCAAGGGTTCGGGGCGATGGGAGAAGTCGGGCGGCGAGGCGGCCAAGTTCGGCCTGACGACGACGGAGATTCTGGAAGTCATAAGACGCATGCGCGAAGCCGGCCGCATAGACATGCTCAGGCTTCTGCACTTTCACATCGGCTCGCAGCTAACGGACATCAAGCGCATCAAGAACGCCATGAAGGAGGCCGCGCGCGTCTACGCCAAGGTGCGGCAGATGAAGGTGCCCATCGACCTTCTGGACGTGGGCGGCGGCATGGCCGTCGATTACGACGGCTCCAAGACCGCGTTTGATTCTTCGGCCAACTACACGGCGCAGGAGTTCGCCAACGACGTTATCTACACGATTAAGACCGTCTGCGAAGACGAGAACGTGCCGCATCCGACGATTATTCAGGAATCGGGGCGCTACCTTGCGGCCTATCACGCCATTATCGTCACGAACGTAGTGGACGAGATTGAGACCGTAGTGGAAGACATCTCGCCGATGGAGATTGAAGAGGATGACCCGCAGGTGGTGGTGGAGCTTGGAGACCTGCGCGAATCCATCTCCGTCAAGAACTATCGTGAGTATTACCACGACGCGCTTGAGCATAGAGAGGAGCTATTCACGCTCTTCAATCTAGGTCTGATTTCCCTGGAAGACCGCGCCAAGGGCGAGGTCCTCTTCTGGGATGTGTGCGAGCGCGCAGACAAGTATGCGCAGCAGGCCAAATACATCTCGGAAGAGTTCGGCGAGCTGCGCAAGCTTTTATGCGCCAAGTACCTGACCAATTTTTCCGTCTTCCGCTCGGTGCCGGATCACTGGGCGCTGGACCAGCTTTTCCCCATCGTCCCGATACACGGGCTCAACAAGGTGCCGACGGAATACGCGACGCTGTGCGACATCACCTGCGATTCGGACGGCATCGTCGACAAGTTCGTAGACCTGCACGATGTCAAGCAGGTGCTTGAGCTTCACAAGCTCACGCCTGACGAGCCTTATTACCTAGCCTTCATACTCGTGGGCGCTTACCAGGAAGTGATGGGCAATAACCATAACCTCTTCGGCACGCCGAACGAAGCTCACATACACATTGACGAAGAGGGCTACCTGATAAAGAAAGTGATACGCGGCACGACCGTCGGCCAGGCCGCAGAGCGCGCACGTTACGAGCGCGGCCTGCTGCACGATGGCTTCCGCCGACAGGTAGCGCAGCGCGTCAAGGACGAAGAACTCTCGGAAGCAGAAGCCGCCGAGATAATAGACTTTTACGAATCGCGCTATGACGCTTACACCTACCTGGCCGTCAACGGCGAGGGGACACGCGGCAAGCGCAGAAGAGATTAAGACAGTTTTCAGTAACCAGTTTTAAGTTTTCGGCAAGCTTGTCTTCTCGCTTAAAACTGAAAACAAAAAACTGTTTTTCGGAGAAACGTATGGTAACTCAGCGAAAACCTAAACCCTCTAAATATCTGACCGTGCCGACGCGGCCCATTCAGGTGGATCGTGACCGTTCGGTGGCGGGGCTTCTGGAAAAGATGGAGGGCACCGGGCTGGGCGCAAGGCAACTGGCCGAAGCGCATCGCATCTGGCTGGACATGCTTGGCGACAACACGACCGTTTTCGTGGCGGCCTCAGGCGCACTGATTCCTTCGGGCATGAGGCGGCTGCTGGCCTATGTCATCAAGAACCGCTTCGTGGACGTGCTGGTGCTTTCCGGCTCGATTCTCTTCCACGACCTGCACGAGACACTGGGCCGCCACCACTTTCAGGCGCAT
>DASVVZ010000240.1:0-5694 GCA_036389875.1 Pyrinomonadaceae bacterium | reverse complement strand
TTTCCCTCTCTGACATAGCGGCCATGGGAGCGCGGCCTCGTTTCGCACTGCTCTCCATAGGCGTCCCCCCGGAAGTCTGGCGCTCAGGCTTTCTGGACCGATTTTACGAAGGCTTCTTTGCGCTCGCGGACGGCTATGCGGTCAGGCTCATAGGCGGGGACGTTTCGCGCACGCCGGAAAGGGTCATGATTGATTCAATCGTGATCGGAGAAGCGGCGCACGGCTCTGCGGTCTTTCGTTCGGGCGCGCGGCCCGGCGACCACATCTTCGTCACTGGAAGCCTGGGCGGCTCGTACGCAGGGCTTCAGCTTCTTGAGCATGAAGTGAGCGGCAGGATAGAGAGACGGCTGCACCTGTCCATAGAAAGGGCTATACGGCGGCACAGGCGGCCCGAGCCGCGCCTCGCGTGGGGCGTCATGCTCTGCGAAGAGGGTTTGGCGACGGCCATGATAGACATCAGCGACGGCCTCTCCTCAGACCTCTCGCATCTTTGTCATGAGAGCGGGGTCGGTGCGAGCGTTGACGCCCGCCGCATTCCAATAGACCCATCAGTCGTACAGCTTGCCGGTGAGCTTCGTCTGAATCCACTGGAAGCCGCGCTCAATGGCGGCGAGGATTTTGAGCTTCTCTTTACGATTCACCCGCGCGACCTGCCGCGACTGCCCGCGAGTATAGGCGGCGTGCCTGCCACATACATTGGCGACGTGACCGGCGAGCGCGACCGCGTTCTGCTCGGACAAGGCGGAAGCTTTCGCAGTTTGAAGGCGCGCGGCTTCATGCACTTCTAAAGAAGAGTCGTGATGATTGGTTTGACTCTCCGCCCTTCCATGCCTAGACTCTTTTTGCGAAACAATCTCTCTTTACTCAACGTAAGGCCGTTCGAGGCGGGTTAACCGGTAATGCTTAGATTTCAGAATACGCTGACAAATCAGTTGGAAGAGTTTCGTCCCATGCGCGAAGGCGAAGTGGGCATGTACGCTTGCGGGCCAACCGTCTGGAGTTACGCTCATCTGGGTAACTTCCGCTACTTCGTCTTCGTAGACATATTGCGCCGCTACCTGGAGTTTAAGGGATACGACGTAAAGCACGTGATGAACATCACGGACGTTGAAGACCGCATTATAGCCTTCTCGATTGAAAAGGGCATGACGATTGACCAGTACACGGCTGAGTACATAGCCGCGCTCTGGGAAGACTGGGACGCGCTCGGAATTAAGCAGCCTAAGATTATCCCGCGCGCCACACAGCACATCCCCGAGATGGTCTCCATCATAGAGAAGCTTGAAGAGCACGGCCACGCCTATCGCTCGGACGATTCCATATACTATCGCATCAGCTCATTCCCGGAATACGGCAAGCTCTCGAAGATAAATTTCGCCGGCAACATTGCCGGGGCATCCGAGCGCATAGACACAGATCGCTACGACAAAGAGGACGCGCGCGACTTCGCACTGTGGAAAGGAGCCGGGACGCCGGACGAGCCCGGCTGGGATTCTTCGCTCGGACGTGGACGGCCCGGCTGGCACATAGAATGCTCGGCCATGTCCGCAAAGTACCTGGGCGAGACCTTCGACATTCACGCGGGCGGCATAGACCTTGTGTTCCCCCATCACGAGAACGAGATTGCGCAGAGCGAGGGAGCTACAGGCAAGCAGTTCGTGCGCTACTGGCTGCACGCTGAGCACCTGAAGGTCGAAGGCGAAACCATGTCCAAGTCCAGGGGCAACTACTACACCTTCAGAGACCTGCGTGAGCTTGGCTATTCGCCCACGGCCATACGCTACTACCTGCTGAGCGTACCCTATCGCAAGCAGCTCAACTTCACTTTCGAGGGTCTGCGCGCAGCCGAGACCACCGTCGAGCGATTGCAGGATTTCCGCAAGCGATTGCAGGAAGCCAGGGTCGAGCCGGGTAGAAACGAGGCGGTTCAACAGGCCATGACGCGCGCCCTCACGGAATTCGAAGCGGGCCTCGACGACGACCTCAACACATCGGTCGCGCTCGCGGCGATTCACAATCTCATGCGAGAGGTCAACACGGCGCTCAGGGATTACACCGTGCTGGAAGAGAACAAGCACGCGCTGCTTGAGCTTCTGGATCGCTTCGACTCGGTTTTCAATGTGATTAGCGGCGGCGAAGCCCTGATGCTTGATGCGGAAGTTCAGTCTCTAATCGACGAGCGGCAGGAAGCGAGACGCCGCCGCGACTTTGCCCGCGCCGACGAGATACGCGACCAGCTTTCCGCGCAGGGCATCACGCTGGAAGACACCAAGGACGGCGTGCGCTGGAAACGACGTTGACACGGCACGATTCCCGGTGATAGAAAGGCTGTCAGGCTTATCTATCGCACCTGAAACTTTATGAGCATTACATTCGGACTTCATTTTCGCCCCCTGGACGAACGCGCAGACCTCTTCGCGGACTAGCCCCTTTCCGTCTCATCCTTCGCTCGGAAAACTTTCATCTACACAATCCAACTTTCCCTCGCAACAATGGAAGGAGAAATCATATATGTCTTCTGTTGCAACGCTGAAGAGGCCCGAGATAAAGACTGCTCTGCCCGGCCCGAACGCCCTGCGGATAATCGAGGCGGACGCCCGGTTCGTCACCCCTTCGTACCCCAGGCCCGACTACAAGCTGGTCATAGAACGAGGCGAAGGCGTCTGGGTCACGGACGTTGACGGCAACCTCTTTCTGGACTGCAACGCAGGAGTTGCCGTCTGCAACACCGGCCACTGTCACCCCGAAGTGGTCAAAGCCATACAGGAACAGGCCGCCAATTTTATACACATGTGCGGCACAGACTTTTACTACCGGCAGATGCCGGAGCTTGCGCGAAAGCTTGATGAGATAGTGCCGATCGAAGGAGCTACGCGCACGCACTTTGCCAATAGCGGCACGGAGGCCGTGGAGACCGCTTTGAAGCTCGCCATGCACGCCACCGGGCGCGAAAAGTTCATAGCCTTCTTCAACAGCTTTCATGGACGCACGCTCGGCTCGCTCTCATTAACATCATCAAAGGTGGCGCAGCGAAAGGGTTTCAAGCGGCAGGCTCTGGACGTGAGCCACGTTCCCTACCCGAACGTCTTCCGCCATCCGTTCACGGGCGAGCGCACCACTCCTGAGGAGGCCAGCCGCGCCAGCCTGGACTGGATCGAGAATCGTCTCTTTAAGACGACCGTGGCGGCGGAAGAGTGCGCGGCCATTGTAGTCGAGTGCGTGCAGGGTGAAGGCGGCTACGTGCCCGCGCCGAAGGAGTTCCTGGACGGCCTGCGGCGCATCTGTGACGAGCACGGAATACTGCTCATCGTTGACGAAGTTCAATCCGGCATGGGACGCACCGGAAAGATGTTCGCCTGCGAGCACTATGATTTGAAGCCTGACATTATCTGCCTCGCCAAAGGCATAGCGTCGGGCCTGCCTTTGGGATTATGCGTGGCTCGCGCAGGCTTGATGGACTGGCAGCCGGGCGCTCACGCCTCCACCTTCGGAGGGAATCCCGTGGCCCTCGCCGCAGCGCTTAAGACGATTGAGCTGCTGGAGCGAGAGCTTGTGGCCAACTCCGCGGCCGTCGGCGCTTATCTTCAGGAAGGCTTGCGAAACCTGATGCAGAAGCACGACTGCATAGGCGACGTGCGCGGGCTAGGGATGATGGTCGGCGTGGAGTTCGTGACGGACAAGAATTCCATGAAGCCCGACCCTGAGTTGCGTAACCGGGTGGAGTACGCCTGCTACGAGCGCGGCCTCATCTTGCTCGGCGCGGGCTTTAACACGATTCGCTGGTCTCCGCCGCTTATTCTCACGCGCGAAAATGTGGATGTCGCGCTTGAGATCTTCGACGAAGCGATTACGGCGGCAAGAGGGGAGTAGCTTCGACTATTATTGAGCGCTCCGCAATTTGAGTTTCATCACAAAAGCGCAAAGGAACGCGAGTGGCGGCGCAGAGTAGATTCAACTCTCTCTCTTAGCGCCGCCTCTCGCGTTCCTTTGCGTCTCTGCGTTGAGCTGCCATTTAGCATTCGCTCAAGAGAAATCTAAAGCTCATTGCGGGACATCTTCCCTAGATGTTTTGTTCTTCGCTGGAGCGGGTGAGCTAGTCCTAGCATTGAGCGCGCCCGTTCCGTTGAAGCCGTCGGCTACCCTTCCGGGGATCGATTCCAATTTGAGCAAGAGACTGGTTTCGTTCTCTGTGAATGTCCCCACGGCTCGAAGCGCGTCGGCTGGCCGGTCTACAAAAGAGCCTGCGCTCATCCTGGCAATGCTCAAGCGCCCGTCTCTCTGCACTACGCCGCTCGCAACTTCTTTCAGCAGGCGGGGCTTCGCTCCATCCTTACTCTGAAGATTGAAGAGAAGGGTCGCAAGCTCGCCTTCGCGCATGACGCCTATGCTTCCTGTGATATTAAACTTCTGGCTGCGCCCCGCGATTCCGCCAGACATTGTGAACTCGCCCTGACTAACCTGAAAGGGACGTGTCATAGCCTGCCATGCTTTTCCGACTTCGAGCGCGAGCGGTTCCTGATTGCCAACCGGCACGGCTGCGACCGTGAAGGGATAAGTAATCACCTGTATCGTCATGGAGCCTTTGGGCGGCGTGCTCTCTTCAACGCGCAGGGCTCCGTTACCATCAAGCGTAAAGCGCACGCCGTAGCCGCCCGAGCGCCGCTCGCCCAGGAATGCCGCCACCACCTGATTGGATTTGAAGAACTCCTCATTCTGTTCGGGCAGGCTGGCGACCATCCTTCGCAAAGCATTGTAGGTTTCGGCGTCGCGCGCCACGTATATGAAAGCATTGCTGACGGGGCTGTGCTGCCCCTGCGCGAGCGTCTGTAAATCCCTGGCGGCAGCGTCGTCGCGAGGCTTGCCCGGCTGGCCGTTACCAGATGTGCCGGTCCTTCCCGGTTGATTAGAGTTCCCCACATTGCCCCTCTTCTGAGCATCACACGAGGCCGGGACGCTCAGGGAAAACGACAGCACGGCCAGCAGCAAGACTTTCATACTCAACATCACAAACGCGCTCCAATTCTATCTGATTTCACGAGCGGCCCGGCAGAAAAGGGAGAAGGCTCGCCCGCCCGAAGCTTAGAACGCAGGCCCCGGCACAAAGTTGCACAAGAACAGTTTTCAGTAGAAAGCAACCGTCGCTTTGCTGAAAACTGTCGTCAGAATCGCTGGGGGATGCCGCGAACCGAGCGCACAGTGTCGCGCGCAATCAGCAGCTCTTCGTCTGTGGGAATCACGTAGGCCGAGAGGCGCGAGCCTTCGCGGCTGATGAGCCCTTCGCGCCCGAGCGTGTGCGAGAGGTTCCGCTCTTCGTCCAGCTCAAGTCCGAGCCACTCAAGGCCGTCGCAGATGAGCGCGCGAACTTCCGGAGAATTTTCGCCTATGCCGCCGGTGAAGACGATCGCGTCGGCCCCACCCATGGCCGCCAGGTAAGCGCCCACGTACTTCTTCGCGCGATAGCAGAAGATTTCTATGGCCAGTCGCGCACGCCGGTCGTTGTTCTCCCGGGCTTCTGCCAGAAGGTCGCGCATGTCGTTGGTCAGGCCCGAGATGCCTATCAGGCCCGACTGCTTGTTGAGCAGCGTCTCGACCTCCTGCGCGCTCAGGCCCTCCTTCGCCGCGATGAAATCGACGATGGCCGGATCGATGTCGCCGGAGCGTGTGCCCATCACCAAGCCTTCGAGCGGCGTCATG
>DASVVZ010000239.1:0-8923 GCA_036389875.1 Pyrinomonadaceae bacterium | reverse complement strand
GTTTTTATGCCTGAGTTGAAGCGCGCGCACCATGAAGTCGTCATAGTTCGTCGTGATGAAGACTGGCAGGGGAAATCTCGCCAAGATACTGTGAGGCTCGGAGGCATCCTTAAAGTCGGGTATTTTGCCTTGCCTGAAATATTCCTGAAATTCCTCGACCAGTTTCGTCTTGGGGAATACGGCATCATGTCTGAGAGCGAGGAATTGCACAACGCGAGCTAAGTCGTAAGAATCCTCTAACGGGTACTTGAATTTCTGAGCCCATGCTTTAGCAATCTCAGCACCAAGAGGTAATACTCCGTAGCACGCCCCGGCCCCAAGAATGGGCGTGCAAGTCCCGGTCTGAACTCTCTGAACAAGCACATCCCAATCTTCCTCCCGAAGCATCTCCGTCATCTTATTCCTCCTTTTCGAATAGGAGTTGATTAGTTTTCCCGGCTGCGCCAGTATAATAGCTAAACCTGAACTACTTCTGAAAATTTTTAGAGCGAAAATGGCGGTCTTCGGCAAATAAATGTAATTACCCAGAGAGAAAGCCCGCCGGTGATATCAAGACCGTTCTGGTGTTATGGGACAGTTTAGAATCTTCTTGTCTCAATGGCTCTTGAATTTCCGGCTGTAGCCGGATAGGGGCTTGTTGACCGTGTCCCAGCGACTGGTTTAGGAATATACAAAAGTGCTTGCAACCGATTTGGTAGGACACTCGCTGAGCTAAGCTTATTACATCAGCACCCACTAGCGAGTTTACTGCACATCAACGATTTCAATACAGCAGATGATTGAGCTAGTACTAACCGACTTCTTTTTTTATGAAACTAAAACGTCGCCCTATTTCATCTAGCATTTTTATCGCCAAACTCCTTAGCAAGTTAATAAATATCGTTCACAGCATCAAGGGGTAACAGGCCGGATTCTGTACTCAAATATTTTCAAAGTAAAAATATCAAACCTTCTTTTAAGGAATTATGTAAATACTTACCGCGTAACGCGGTCTATACATTTATGAAGCGAAAGAAACTAATCCCGAAACCAAATATCATCGAGAGATGTCCGATATGTCAAAATATCTCCTTTCAATATAGAGCCGGTCATCGCCACGGCTGGCTAAGATATAAATGTAAAGCATGTCTTCTTATATCATCTATAAGATTCAGGTATGCATAGATACTCTACTCTTAGATAACTGACTAGGATTAAATATCCCACGGGGACTTAGTATTGATAGTAGCATCAACTTTTGTACTAATCGCATCTACTTTTGTATTTATCATACCAACTGGAGTTTGACTACCGTTTCCACGTGATGTGTCTGAGGGAACATGTCGAAGGCGGCGAGGCTCGCCGGCGTGTAGCCGCCTGCGACTATTTCCCGTAGGTCGCGTGCGAGGGTGGCCGGGTCACATGAGACGCAGGTGATATGCTGCGGGCGTAGAGCAAGGATGCCCTGGTCGGTAGTACGTTATCTATTCTATCATTTCACGTATGGAGGCTCTCCTAAGTGCTGCCCAGCTATTACTGAGAAGGGTCTGCGTTTATGGCTCTCTCCAATCCAGATAATGAAGGTAAGAAACATGTAGAAAAAGCTGATACCTATCAACCCGAATTTTGGCACCGCGCACCACTTGGAGAGCACAGGCCAGGAGTTCGACTTTGAGCCGTGAAGCACCATCCACAGGGCCACGTTCTCTGTTGCATCGAGCGCGGCCACCAAAACCTGCGAGCAGATTAGCATCCAGCCGACCTTCACCAGGCCGAGCCTCTTCAGCTTCTCATGCCTGGTGTCAATGATGCTTGCAGAGATTAAGCATCCGAGCGCTAGTGTAATCGTGTAGAAGAGTATAAAAACATAGTCCCATTTAAGGCTTTGCCGTGCCACGTCAAGCAGCAGTGTCGTCCCGTCCGGCAACAGCCGGTTCCAGCTTTGCATTATAGCCTCTGCGGCACCCATGCTTCCGGCCACCTCGAGAGAGATTATTCCGTTGGGTGCAGCGCTGTTTCTCAAAAGATTGTCGCCGCCGGCCTTGATTCCTAGCCATAAGTTGATGGCAATCAAGAGAGCAATCAGAGGCCAGAGCGCCCGCGATGCCAGATATTTGTGTAGCCGTTGGTTCATCTCTTCTCCTTCTTCTAGCCCGGCTGGATATCGGAGCGATCCTTTTTAGTTCTACGGAAAAGCGGTGGGCCCGGCACGCGCTTGAAAAGAGGTCTCAGGCTTGCGGCGTCTTCTCTTCCTATGTCGAAGGCCATCTTTGTTATCGCCGGGGTGAAATCGAAGGTATCCATGTTGGGCTCCGGGTCATCCCTGCAGCCGGAATCCAGATTCTTCTTATCGCATTCGCTGCGCGGTCTGAGCTCAAAGATCTCCACTTCGCCGCGGGCCACGGCGTCCATGCGCTGCGTCTGGGCCATGATGTACTTGAAGGCCACCAGGGAATTGTCCAGCGTGGTCTCCGGCTCGAAAGGCTTCGGCAGTGGAGAAGCTTCTATTAGGATGATGTGCGTTGCTCCCCACTTGATGGCTGCTTCTATAGGGCTGTTGTGGATGAAGCCGCCGTCTATAACCATCAGCTTGTCCACCATCTTTCCCCTGACGTTTATGTTCGTTAGCTCGCGGTAGGGAAAGAGTGGGTAGATAGTTCCTGAGCCTATCACGACATCCAGCAGCCTATCTGGATTATCCCTGCGTAAATCTATAAACCGTTTTTCGTTCGGCGGCAGTCCCCCGCTCGCATCCAGCCCCTTATAATAGAAGTAGAGGTCTTCCGGCAGTTGTCTCGCGCTCAGCTTCGTAGGGTCTGCCTGCTCTTCTACAGACTCCGCCAGTGGGAGATTGGAGACGGTAATTACCAGGTCTCTCTGCATCATAGAAGGGTCTGCGGCGATGCGTCTTGAAATATCGCTTAGCTTTTCTTTCGCCGTATCGCCCGCCGCGGCCGCGAAGCCCGGCCTGAGCACCGCCAGCATCTCTGGTATCTTTTTGATGAAGGCGTTCTCTATCTCAGAAGCGTTGGATAAAGACGGCTGCTTCCAGAGGGAATCCAGAACCAAAACTCCCGCCAGGAGCACTACCAGGACTGTCAGTCCTCTAACTAGCCATAGACGTCTGCTGTGCCAGTCTATCTCAAAGCGACCGGCGATCCCGCTCAACACCATTAATAGTCCGAGCAGTAAGGGCCAGGGATAGGAGACAGAGCTTATCAGGGTGACAATCATCCACAAGTGATGCGCGGCGTGGTCTTTCTCTACGCCTGCTGGCCAGTAAGCCGCCCATGGCCATCGCGCGATTATTAACTCCGCCAATGAGATAAACAGCATCAGCCAGCCTGCCAGCCGCCACCAGTCGCCTACCTTGTCCTTGTAGAGCCTGGCCCAGAAGTAGCCGGGGCGCGTTCCCAGGAAATAGATGGCAGCCTTTCTCGATAGTCGTATAAGAGCGGCGATGATGAAGATGAAGATGACCTGCCCGATGACGAAGACGGCGAATCGCGGCGAAAGCGCGTTGAGATAGGCCGCCAAACTTATCTCGGCCAGTTCTATGCCAATAACGAGCTGGCCTATGTACTTCCAGTAGATGTGCTTTCGTCCGAACAGCAGCACGGCGAAGGTTATGGCAAGCGCCTGTAGCAGACCGAAGCACAGCCCGAATATCAGGTTAAAGACGGGGGACGGCGTGAAGAACTCCTGTTGGCGAAACGAGCCCCACATCCTGCGTATGTAATCCTGCGTCTGCGGGTTTTTCGTTCCGCCAAGGGCCGTGAGCAGCGCATTGATGGCACCGCCTGAAGTGCCTACGACCAGGTTGAAATCTATATTCTGTAATTTCGGGTCCTTCTGCTTTAATTCTCGCAGCCTGTTCTCAATCTCCGCCACCGCGCCCGCCTGATAAGAGCACTTTGCGCCGCCGCCGGAGAGAACCAGCGCCAGACGCGGCTCATTTCCGGTACTGTCCTTGTATGTCTTAAGGCTCTTGATAAGTTCCAGGAAAGAGGAGCCGTATTGCAGTGACCTTGGGACTTTGACCTGCTCGTAGATTTTCTTCGCCATGTCATAGGCGCTGAGCCAGTCCTGATTATGCGCGGAGTCCTGATTGTGAACGTTGAAGGTTTTGCCCTCCTGCTTGGTCCTCAAAAGCGGCCTCATTATGTCCAGGATAATTTGATACTCGTCTTTGCCTCTGTCTTTATTGACTCCTTTCAGATTGTAGTTGGCGAGTATCGTTTCATGAGGAATCTTGATGTTGCTCAGGTCCGGAACTTCCAGCCGCGTGAAGAACTGCCTGTTGGAGTCCGATTTCGGCACGCAGTACGAAGTATTATCTATGACGAAGCCTACAAGATATTTATCTTTATCCCTCTCCTGCTGATCCCGCATCCTTTGCAGCGTGTCCTGATGTTGGTAGGTAAAATCGTACTCGTCCGGCCTTAACTCAATCCCATGCTGCTTCAGGAAATAGGTTGGAACGATGTAGCCGGAAATGGAGACGGGACGGACGAACAGGAATCTTAGTTTGTCTCTCTCCTGTTCGGCCATCCTTTTAACATCCTCGAATGTTTTCAAGGGGGAGTTAAACGGAACTACCATTGAGACGCGATAATCCGACCTCGACCCGCTAAGCTGGCTGCCGGAATTAACGCACTGGGGCGATTTCTCATCGAGCGTGCGCTGGCATGCGTCTTTACTTGTACAGGTGGCCGCACGGACGCCGACCGGGCTCAGCCCCCCTAGATAAGCCGCTTTGATATTTTCAATCTCTTCGGGACTTGAGGTTGTGAGCATATCGGCAACAGGCATAGCCGAAAGTATCGCCACGTCTATCAGCTTCTTATTGTACCAATCAATGACCTCGGCGTAGGTGCCTATGGCAAAGCTGAACGTTACACTCCCGTTGGCCGAGCGCTCGGATTTAGCTGCCTGCTCCAGCTCCTGGAAAAAGGTCTGGTACTTTTTATATGCCCCTTCGACGTTCTGATATTCCGTGATTCCTACGCGAATCTCTTTCGCCCGAACGCTGGCGCACACGCACAGCAGAGCTAAAAGAACCGTCAATCGTATCGTCATTAGCCCAATCATCTTTTTGGCGATCATAACCGTTTCCACCTGTTAGGACTTATCTGCTTACTCGGCTTGGAATCAAATTTTATGGGAGTATGCTCGGCGCAATGTGTGAGTCATACTTCACGGAAGGGCCTTTCCATTTCACTCTCTGCAGCGCTTTATGGTGGAAAGAGAGCACGGCCCCGTCTATCGCCAGGCAGAGAGATAGAAAATTAGAGAAATGTGAAGTAAATCTGATTACCTTCTACAGCAGCCAGAAATCAGAGAAGCACAAGGAAGTGCTCCTGCTATCAAAAGAAAAAGTTATCTGGGCAAAACCGACAAGCAAAAGCGCGTCAAGACAGGAGACGTACTAATTGAGAAAGACTGACGATGAGAACGCGTAGAGATTAATACCGATAATCGGGATTGTCAATAATATTAAGCCGCGTCCTTGATTCAGCCCGGTGCGCTTTCTCTCAGCCTTCGATTAGCCTGATTATGCATTACTATCGTCTAAATCCAGCCCAATCTTTAATCATCATGGGAGGGCTTGGGTACCTCCCTGGGCTCTCGATTTTAGTGATGATTAGCTCCTCACCGCCGGTTCAAGCCTTTAATCGCGCGCTTCGCCCCCCCAGACGGTAATCTGGTGTGCTCTGATTTCAGCTCAGGTTGCGCTCTGGGCAGATGCGGCAGCGCCTCTCTACCTGAAGATTAAGGGATACAGGAAGTTTCTAAGACCTCTGGCCTGGGAGATGCTGGGAAGCATCGTCGTTCTGGCGTTGCTCTTCGGCCTAATGCTCTGGAGTAGCCGTTCTGCTTTCGCCGAAAAGGAGTTGACGGTCGAGTGGCAGAAGCTTAGGTCGGCATCCTTAGCGGCGTGGGCTTTGTCTCATCTCGTGGCACGAGGAGCGAACCAAGCTGCAAGAGATACTGGGCGTGAAAAGCAGTGCGGTCGAAAGTCTCAAGGCGGGTCTCGCAATCCTCGCTCCCCTGGTAGGCAGTGCGGTTTCGCTTTTAATCGGGAGAAAGCTGTAAAGGTAGCCGTAAACAAGAGCCTGTATCTTTCTCTCTAATTAATATCATCCTTACTCAGCAGTGCCACGGTCTCCACGTGATGCGTCTGAGGGAACATGTCGAAGGCCGCGAGGCTCCTGAGAGTGTAGCCGCCCGCGACTATTTCACGCAGGTCGCGTGCGAGGGTGGCCGGGTCACATGAGACGTAGGTGATATGCTGCGGGCGTAGAGCAAGGATGCCCCGGGCCGCTCCTTCTTCAAGCCCTGCGCGCGGCGGGTCCAGCAGCACAAGGTCAACAGGCGCGTGTCGTTGCGCGTTCTCCTTTAGCCAGTCGCCGACGCCTGCGCACTCTACCTGTGCGTTTAGAAGCTCCGCGTTCAGCAGATTCCTGCGGGCGTAAGCTGCCGCCGAGGGGTTTCCTTCCACGCCCACGACCTGACGGAAGCGACGCGCCAGCGGAAGAGTAAAAAGCCCCACGCCGCAATAGAGATCAAGAGCGGTGCCTCCATGCTCGTCGCCCAGAGCGTGCGCTACCAGCGACGGTAGAAGAGACTGGTTAATCTGGAAAAAGCCCTCGGCGCTGAAAAGGTAGCGATGCTCAAGGATGACGCGGCTGGCTTCCATAGTCTCTTCGCCGCTCAAAGCGGGAGCGAGCGACACGCCTTCGTCGCCCGCCACAGCCTGAAAGTCTTCCGCCTGATGCGGCAGGGAGCCCGCGCTCATTCGCTCGCGCAAGCCCGAGAGCGTGGATTGAAGCTCGGGGACGAGCACGGGACACTCCGCTACGTCGCAGACGCGATGCGAGCCGCGCTCGTAATAGCCCATGCTCTCGCGAGCGTCGTCGCGTTGCCACTGCGCGCGCGCGCGGTAGCGCCACTCAAGCGGGCTGGGAGTGATGGGAATCTCGCCCGTCTCTATGCGCGCGATGCGTCTCAGGCAGTCGCGTATTATCTCGACTTTAGATTCCAGCTGAGCGCTATAATCCATCTGCTGAAAGTCGCAGCCGCCGCAGCGTCCGAAATAGGGGCAGGGGGGCTCTACGCGAACGAGCGAAGGCTCCATGACTTCTACTATGGAAGCAAATGCGACGCGGCCTCGGACGCTCTCAATCCGCACGCGCACGAGGTCGCCGGGCGCGGCAAGGCCCACCAGCAGGGTTTTGCCTGCGGCATGCGCCAGCCCCATGCCTCCGGGCAGGATGCGCTCGATGCGCACCTCCAGCTCCGGCTCGTGTAGAGGCTCGCGGCGGCGGCGTCTTGATTTATCACGCATAACGCGGCAATCATACCAGATTAGAGATAGAAGAGGCTGAGGCGGGGCAGGCCGTGCTGCTCGCGCAGTCGTTTGAGAAGGAGATTGTCGAACGTCTGCTGGTAGGTGGCGCTTTCCATGCGATTCTTGTAGGGCTGTAGCTGCTCTTCCGTCTCCGAGCGCGCCTTTTCCAGCTCGACCGCAGACATGCTCTGTAGAACCGCATCGTCCAGACTCTTTTCCAGACTGGTCAGGTCGCTTTCTAGCATTTCGGCGTCGGGCCGGCGGGCCTGAGAGAAATCCTTTTCAAGCTCTTCCAGCCGCGCGGCCGTGCGCCCGAGCGCGTCGAAGAGAGCGTCTTTGCGCTTTCTCTCCCTACAGATATTTACGAGCGAGAGCCGCGCGCCGGCCATGTGCTCAAGGATGCTGCTGCGCGGAAAGGGCAGGCGCTCGTCCGCTTCCGCGACTTCCTCTCCATCCTCGCCGTTCGATGCGGCGTCTGTCGCGCCGAGCTGTGATTCGAGCCACTCAGCGAACTGCGCCTCTACCTCCTCCTGGCAATAAAAGAGGGTCTTGACCGTTCGCTTGCGCGGCTTGGATTCGTAGGAGTCGAATGCGCGCTCGATGCCGCGCAGAGCCACGTGAAGCGGGACGCCCATCTCCTTCCAGCTCTCAATCAGCGCCCAGTCCATAGGGCTCAAAAGCAGACTGCGCCCCCTGCGGCGTATAAACGTGTCCTCGATTTCTGTGAAGTAGTTGAAGTAGTTCATATGACAAGCGACAGGTGAACAGTAGGCGAGCGCTCTTTTCTATACACTTCTTCTCCCCTGTCTCTCGTAAACCAGTCTGAGGCCGTCGAGCGTGAGGTTGTCGTCAATCTCTTTTATGTATTCGGAGCCGCTCGCGATGAGAGGCGCGAGGCCGCCCGTGGCGATGATGCGGACGCCCTCTCCAAGCTCTTCTCGCATCCTCTTCAGTATGCCGTCCACCAGCCCGGCGTAGCCGTAGTAGAGGCCGGATTGCATGGAGCCTATGGTGGTGGAGCCTATGACGGAAGAGGGGCGCTTGATCTCTACGCGCGGTAGCCTGGCCGCGCGCGCAAAGAGCGCGTCCGAAGAGATGGTGATACCGGGCGTGATGACTCCGCCGAGGTATTCGCCGCTCTCGTTGATGGCATCAAAGGTCGTGGCCGTCCCGAAGTCAACAACGATGCAGGGCGAGCCGTACTTATGTACGGCGGCTACGGCATCTACTATTCGGTCTGCGCCCACGTCCGACGGCGGGTCATAGAGTATGGGCACGCCCGTGTCGGTCGTGTGATCTACGAAGAGTGGCGCGTGATGAAAGTAGTTCTCGGCCATGCGCCGCAGGGTGAAGTTGAGCGGCGGCACGACAGAGGCTATGGCGATTGCCGTGATGGCTTTGAAATCCAGCCCCGCAAGCTCGAAGAGGTTGCGGGCGTGCACGCCGTACTCGTCTACCGTTCGCTCCCGCGCCGTGGTCAGCCGCCAGTGCGCGAGCAGCCGCTCTTTGTCGTACACGCCGAGCGAAGTATTGGTGTTGCCGACATCAATCGCCAGAAGCATAAGCGGGCTCTTCCCTTTCGTTACGCGGCGC
>DASVVZ010000238.1:0-3432 GCA_036389875.1 Pyrinomonadaceae bacterium | reverse complement strand
AGACATCTTCGACGTGCTGGTGGCTTCCGACAAGCGCGCCGACGCGATCGACTCTTACAGGGCCGTCGTCGCAGGCGGCCGGCTGGAATGGAGCCGCGTCTGGGCGCAGAAGCTTTCGGATTATGTGAAAAGCGGCGGCGTCGTCGTAATCAACGCGGCACAGGTAAAGGGGCTGCCTGCGGATTTGACCGGCGTGCGGGTGCGTGACGAAACGGCCGAAGCCGACGACGCCAGGTGTTTAATAGGTGGTGAAGAGAGCGCTAATCTTCGCGGACAGCTCTTTCGCTACAATCGTATAGAGAAGGGAAACAATACTAAGGTTCTGGTGGAGACGCCTTCCGGAGACCCGCTGGTCACCGTCAACACAGTGGGCCGGGGCCGCCTTATCTTCTCAGCCCTGCCCGACATGCTCGGGCTGGACGAGCGGCTGACGCCGTTTGCAGCGCATCTCTTCGCGCATCTCTTCACGGACGCCACGCCCGTGAGGGTGCGCGGCGATGTCGAGTATCTGATAAATCGCACAGAGCGCGGCTGGGTCGTCACGCTCATCAATAACCGGGGCGTCTACAAGCCGCAGCAGGGGTTGGCCCAGGTTGACCGCCGCGCCGTCGCGGACGTGAGCATCAGCCTGCGCGCAGCGCGCGCGAGGCTCGTGAGCGCAAGCGAGTGGACGGAGGATAAAAAGCTCAGTCTGACCAGAGAGGGCGGCGAAGAGAGCGTGCGCCTGAGCCTTCCGCCCGGCGCAGTTCAAATAGTTGAGCTAGTAGAGCAAAAGGGAAATTAACCCGACAGGACTAACTGATTCATCGAATCAATTCGTCTTTTATAACGCGGGGTGCTTCAGCCGCCGGGTCTGTGTTATTCTCCGGCCCGTTTTTATCGAGCCGGTCGCTGGCTGAAGCGACGCATCCCATGAATTCAGGAGAGGATATAGATGATAGAGATTGGCATAGGAGTTCTCTTCGCCGCTCTGTTCGTGGTGGCGTATCTACTTGTCTCAAGACTGCTGGGCAGGGGAGGGCGCTTGCGCGAGATTGCCAACCAACCCCTGGGCTCAAAGCTCATAGCATCCAAGTCCACGCCGCTTTTCCTGAAAACGGGAGAGATGAGCGAGCATCACTCAAAAAAGCGGTGACGAACGACGGGCAGGAAAAAGCCTGTTCATAACTCGTCGCTCAACACCGAATTTTTTATGAAGGTCGCGAGAAAGTTTTTCATCACCGGAGAGGTGCAGGGCGTGGGCTTCCGCTTCTTCGCGCAGCGCGCGGCGGCGCGACATCAGGTGCGTGGCTACGTGCGCAATCTGCCAGACGGGCGCGTGGAAGCGCTGGCCGAGGGCTCGCCCAACAACGTGGAGGGATTCAAACAGGAGCTGGCCGCGGGGCCGCTCTATTCCAAGGTCGAATCGGTCGAAGAGATTAACCTGGACCCGACCGGTCACTACTCCTCATTCCTCATAGAAAGATGAGCCGGAAGCTGTCCCGCCTATGCTGGCGCCAATTGCTGGCTGAGCCGGCATCTCTCTCCATCACACTGCGTATGGCGTCGGAGTTCATAAACAGAGCACGCCGCTCCTGGTCGTCAATGTTGTCTGCGATTGCTTTAACTATCTCGCCCGCGCGAGCGAAGGCTTCACCGGCCGCTTCCGTCTAGCCTTTTCGTGTGAGCATGTTCCCAAGCGTCGCATAACCATTTCAGTGGGCCACGACTGTTTTCGTGCGTAGCCCTGGCCGCAGATTCTTGGCTATAATCCTCGCCGGGCTTTAAGCAGGAAACTCAATTCGCATGGAAAGGTAAAACAGTTTTCAGTAAACAGGTTTCAGTTTTTAGCAAAGACCCGCCCTGCTTTTAACTGGAGACTGATTACTGGAGACTGGAAACTGAAAATGGACGAACTGAAAGCTTTGATACGAGAGGTGCCGGACTTTCCCAAGCCTGGCATAAACTTTTACGACATCACCACGCTCCTGAAGCAGCCGCAGGGCTTGCGTCGAACGGTTGACGCCATGGCGGACGAGTTTCGCGGCATGCAGGTGGACACGGTCATAGGCATAGAGGCGCGCGGCTTCATCTTTGCCCCCGCGCTCGCCTATCACATGGGCGCGGGCTTTGTGCCTGTGCGCAAGCCGGGAAAGCTGCCATCCGAGTGCGCCTCCATCTCCTACGACCTTGAGTACGGCCAGGACGCGCTCCAGATTCACCGCGATGCCATAGGCGAAGGCCACCGGGTTATCATCGCGGATGACCTACTGGCCACAGGCGGCACAGCCCGCGCCGTTGTTAGCCTGGTAGAAGAACTCGGCGGCACAGTCACAGGCCTGGGCTTCGTGGTAGAACTGGAATTCCTGCCGGGCCGGAAAAAACTGGAAGGCTACGACGTGCGCTCCCTGATTAAATATCAGTCATAGAAAAGCGCCAAAGGCATGTCAGATAAGAGCGTACGCTGATCGTAGGTCACGTCTATCCGCTTGTTCTCATCTGCGAACGACGGCATTATGGTGCCATTCTTTATAATGTCGTCATACTGGTCGGGGTCAGCAGGGTCGACGCGTATTTGATGTTCTGATTGAATGGTGACGACGGCGTGCCAGTACTCATGGCTTCTCTCCTTCATCGGGGCCGTGCATTGCTTGAGTGCTCCCTGACGCCAAATGCCATCGGTGGCCACTAGAGGCTGCCTCCTAGTTGAATATCTAAACAACTATGCCGAATCGTTCAGCCTAACGCCCGAATTAACCCGGCCGGAAGCATTGTATCAAGCCTTCAAGTCTTGCGGATGAACATCAAGCTCCATCGGCTCGGGTTGGATGAGTTGTTAGAACCCCGCCTTGATGAGCGCAATCCTTTGCCTCAACAACAATACATTACGACTTTGCCGAACTCTTCGGTAGCGGGTCATTTTCAATGTTGAACAAAGATGGGGATTTTTCTCTATGTGTGTGTTGGCGCACAGACTAATCCCTTCCAGGTTGCCAAATTACCCCTTAATTAAAAGTCCGGAAGAGAAAGAGTATAGCTGCTTTCTCCTAAAGTGCGACAGATGATTGAGATTAACATTGAGAATAACCCACTACCCGAACTAAATACTCATTGTATGTTGAGCTATTTGCGTTAGGTTGCAGAGCAATATTTGGGCCTTCCGTTAAGTCATCATTTTCTCAGGACATCTGTAAGACGGATTTCACCGCCGCGACGACAGAAACAAGTTGGTTATCTTCATCCTCCGACAATGGGAATGACCCGCTACACTTCCAAGGGGAAACCTTATCGCGAGCTTCTCAAAGGATCAATTATGACTAACTCTAAAAAGCTGCTATTGAATGTGACTTATGGTCTGAAACTAATTGTAGTTATTCTTTTGCTGGCCTGCTGCGGCTATGGTCATAGTCCGGTTAAAAGCGCGCCTCCTCCCACCCGCGATTGGACGAGATA
>DASVVZ010000237.1:0-16566 GCA_036389875.1 Pyrinomonadaceae bacterium | reverse complement strand
CCATTCCCCGAGCGAGTCTTGAACGCGCCCTCTCCGATCGTCGTTTTCAGGTTGCCGTAGCCGTCTATGTAGGCTATCAGGTTCTGCGGCACGTCCGGTATTTCAGACCGCTCAATCTCTTCTGCCAGCGCATCGGGCTGCCCCTGCGCTATCATCCCTGCCGCCTGCGGGAAGAGGTCTCGGGAGCGGAACTGCGACCCCTCTGCGGGTACGGAAGCCCAGCGCAGCTCTTCAGCCACGTCGCGCACGAATGAGAAGGTGTGTCCGGCGTTGACGCCGATTACGCGAACGCCCGTAGGCAGCCGCGCGAACGCCAACCGCTCGCCAGCGTTGGACACACGCGCTTCGACATCGTCCTGACGAGGCGCTACGTTGTGATAGATTATTGTACCGGTGGGCGCTTGATTCAATCCCAACTGGGCCACGCAGAACCCGGCCGCCAGGGTCGAGAACGCCGGGACAGGGGTGAGCACCGTCTCTGCGTCCGGCAGATGCATCTTGATGCGTTGTACTACCTCTGCGAAGGCCAAATCGCCCTGCCCGTAGTCGGCGATGACGTGAACTAACATTCGGCTGCCTCCCTACGGCTTTACGCCGCCGCGGTTATAATTGAATCCCCTGATTTAAGTGTAACGACAAAACCGTAATTTGTAAGCGTGATGTTTATCTTCCGCATCGAAACCTATCCATTATTACAGCCTCTACGACGGTGGCCCGGTATCCTTTGAATCAAAGCTGTCGTACACTTGGCCCATGCCGGATAATGAACTGTTCACCATCGGGGTCGAAGAAGAATATCAGATAGTCGACGCGGAAACACGCGAGCTGCGCCCGCGCTCCCTGCTCATCCTCCCGGAGGCTCAGGCGTCAGTCGGAGACAGCGTTACGCCTGAATTGTATCTCTCACAGATAGAAATCGGCACGCCCGTCTGCCAGAACCTGGCAGAGGTGCGCTCTGAACTTACACGACTGAGGCGGGAAGTGAACGCCGCAGCCCTCAGCCAGGGCTGTCACATAGCGGCGGCGGGTACTCATCCCTTCTCCCACTGGGAAGACCAGGAAGTCACGCCGAAGCGCCGCTATCTGGGCATCGCGCAGGAGTACGAACAGCTTGCGCGCGAGCAGTTAATTTATGGTTGCCATGTTCACATAGGAATAAAGAGTCGTGAAATTGCAATCGGGGTGATGAACCGCGCGCGGCTCTGGCTGGCGCCTTTGCTGGCCATGGCGGCCAACTCGCCGTTTTGGCTCGGCTGGGACACGGGCTACTCAAGCTTCCGCACGGAGATTTGGCGGCGCTGGCCGATGTCCGGCACTCCACAGGTCTTCGGCTCGCGCGCCGAATACGATTCGTTAGTCGAATCCTTAGTCTCGACCGGTAGTGTCAGCGACGCGACGAAAATCTACTGGGACGTGCGTCCCTCTGCGCGGTTCGAGACGCTGGAATTCCGCGTCACGGACGTGTGCATGACGGTGGACGAAGCGGTTATGATCGCCGGACTGGTGCGCGCTCTCACGCGCACCTGCTACGGGCAGGCCGCCCGGGACGAAAGGCTTCCCCCTATACGGCCCGAACTATTACGTGCCGCCAAATGGCGAGCGGCCCGCTACGGGCTGGAAGCCGAGCTGGTTGACGTAGAGGAGGGACGAGCCGTGCCGGCGCGAGTACTTATTGAAAAGTTGCTTGCACACCTGCGACCTGCGCTGGAAGAATACGGGGACTGGGAAGAGGTTTCGGAAATTGTCAGGGCCACACTCACGCGCGGCAACGGGGCGGCGCGACAGAGGGAAGCTTTTAGACGCGAAGGCAGCTTTGAAAATGTGGTTGATGTGATAGTGGCCGAGACCGCTATTTGAGGTCGTGCGGAAATGATAAGAGTCCCGCCTTGTATCCCTCTGCCTGCTGACATCCGGTCTAGCGTCTATATTAGCCGGGCTCATGCCACTCAGTCCGCCCCGCTAGATTCGCCACCACCGTCGCAAGCTCTGCCGGGCTGACCGGCTTCGGCACGTGTATCTGGTAGCCCGCGCGTAGCGCACGTATGCGGTCTTCTTCACGCGCGTAAGCCGTGAGGGCCGCCGCGGGCGTCCTGCCGCCGCGCTCGGGCGAAAGCGCCCGTACCTTGCGAATGAACGAGTATCCATCCTCCTCCGGCATCCCGATGTCCGAGACCAGCACGTCAAACCGCCCGCGCCCCAGCAATTCTAAAGCTTCGGCCGCTGAGCTTGCCTGCGAGACCTGCGCGCCACAATTCGTGAGGACGGCAACGAGCAACTCGCGCGTGTCCGGCTCGTCATCGACGATGAGCACATGCAGGTCATTCAACTCCGGCGGGCATTCGACTATCACGCCGTTTTGCGCCTTGGGGTGCACACGATCAGCTTCCGGCGCGCTCTTGTCGGCGCGCACGGGAAGAAATGGCAGGGAGACGGTAAAGGTCGCCCCGTGCCCCTCGCCGCCGCTTTCGACCTTCACAGTCCCGCCGTGCAGCTCCACCAACTGCCGCACAATAGCCAGCCCCAGTCCCAAGCCGCCATGCTTGCGCGTAACTGTCTGATCGGCCTGGCGGAAGCGGTCGAAGACGTGCGGCAGAAACTCAGCCGCGATGCCCGGCCCCGTGTCTGCGACGACAATCTCGACGTGCGAGTTCACCCGCTCCAGCCTCACTTGCACGCGCCCGCCCTTTGGAGTGAACTTGATTGCGTTTGATACTAAGTTCCAGACGACCTGTTGCAGGCGGTCGGGGTCGCCTGAGAGCGGCCCGGCAGACGGGTCGAGTAGGACTTGCAGGTGTATGTCCTTGGCTTCCGACGCCGGTCGAAGTGTGTCGGTGGCCGCTCTGACGACCGAGGACAGGTCAACAGCACGCACGTCGAGTCGTAGCTTACCCGTAATGATGCGTGAGACATCAAGCAAGTCATCTATGAGTTGTACCTGAGCCCTGGCGTTGCGGGCGATGGTTTCGAGCGCGTTCTCCGTAGCGTCTTTGTCGAATGAGCTGGAGCGCAGCATATTCGCCCAGCCCAGTATTGCCGTCAGAGGGGTGCGCAGCTCGTGAGAGAGCGTCGCGAGAAATTCGTCCTTCAGCCGGTGGGCGTTTTCAGATTCCGTGAGGGCGTGCCTCTCCTGTCCCAGTAGCCGCGCGTTTTCAATCGCCACGGCGACGAGGTTGGCGGCCAGTTGCATGGCGGTCGCGTGCTCGGTTCGGTAAGCGGCCGGTTCGGTGCTTTGAACTTCCACCCCGCCCACAACGTGACCCATGATGAACATCGGCACTGCCAAAGATGACTGCGGGAGGCGCGGGTCTCTCTCCAGCCCCAGGTCTATCCTGGGCTTATCCGACATGGCGGACTGGAAATCGTCCGTGGTGATGACCTTACCCGTAGCCACGGCCCTGCTGTGCGGGCTGTCGTTCATAGGCATGGGCGGCAGCTCATGCACATCAACCTCCTCGCCGTCGCTCCATGCGTAGGCGGCCGTGCGAATCTTTCGCCTATCATCATAAAGTGAGATGAACATTCCACTGCACGGGACGGAGATGACTGCAAACTCCCTGAGCGCGTGGAAGATGGTCGGCAGGTCGTTGGCCGCCCCAAGGGATTGCGCCAGGCTTGAGAGCCTGACGAGAAGCCGCTCGTACTCGCTAACGGCGCGCCCTTCGGCTTCCCGTAGTGCGTTCTCAGCGCGCCTTCTCTCAATAAACTGTCCTACCTGACTGCCGAGCGTCGAAATCATTTCAATTACATCTTCGTCGCGCTCCTTGGCAGTACGACTGAAAAATTCCATGACCCCGATGGTTTCCGACCCGATACGGATGGGGAAGGCAAAGGCGCTACGCAAACCTGCTTTGCGGGCAAGCTCAGAGCGGGGGAAGTTCTCTTCAGCCAGGATGTCGGTTATCCAGACCAGCTCTCCGCTCTTCCAGACACGCCCCGGCAGTCCCACGCCCGGCGCCAGGGCGTGTTTGCTGCAAATATCTTCATACACTTCATCTGCTATCGAAGGGCTTTTCCACGCCTCGGCGCACCGCATGTGCTTCTCGCCCGGCTGTAGCCGCCAGAGCCCGCCCATGTCCCACCCCAGGCTCTCGCAAATCACCTGTATAACTTTGGGCGTTGCTTCCAACACGTTCTGGGATTCGGATAAAACATGTGTGACGGCGTGTTGCGTAGCCAGTCTTGATTGAGTGCGCTTGCGCTCAGAGATGTCACGACAGATGCCTGTGAAGAGGTGTTTACCCTCGCGATAATATTCACCGAAGGAGATTTCCAAAGGAAACTGCCGCCCGTCCTTATGGAGCCCGGGAAGCTCTACGGACTCCCACGACACGTGCTTCTGACCGGTCTTTATATACCTTTTGAGCCCGGCCTGGTGCAGATGCCGCAGGTATTCGGGCATCAACACGGATAACGATGCGCCCTTCATCTCAGAGGTAGAGTAACCGAATATTTTTTCGGCGGCCGTATTAACAAAAATAATGGTGCTTTCTTCGTCAATCGTGATGATGGCGTCCGTAGCCGTCTCGGCAACGATTCTATATTGTTCTTCGCTAGCGCTGAGGGCCTCCCGCATCAGCTTACCAGCGGTGGCGTCGCGCGCGACTTTCACGAAACCGCATGGATTCCCGTCGCCGTCTCGGAGCGGAGTCACCATACCGCTGGCCCAAAATCGCGTGCCGTCTTTACGAACGTGCCAGCGTTCGTCTACGGCTTTACCTGCGGCTGCCGCTGTACGCAACTCCTGCTCGGGCACTCCGTCCTTAATGTCTTCCGGTGTAAAAATGATTGAGCCGGATTGTCCGGCCACTTCCGATTCGGTATAGCCAAAGATATTCTTAGCCCCCGCGTTCCAGCTAATCACGCGCCCCTGCATGTCCGTGGCGATAATGGCGTAGTCCTCTACGCTCTCTACAATCAGTCGCAAAAGCGCATCATCAATTCGGGTGCGACTTCGCAGGGAGATATTTTCCTGCGCGTCTTCATCGTCAAACTCTTTCCTTATCGTGTGATTATTTTCCGGCATGGCTTATGAACAGTTTATATGCGCCGACCAAAGTGCTGGCTAGTATTACGGTCATAGACAGTAAGCTCAAAGTTTCATAGCTACCGCCGGCGAACAAAGCAGCCTTCTGTGCAGGGGCTTCTATAAAGGGGGGAATCTTTTATACACTTAGCTTAGCATGTATATCAATTATCCTGATGCGCGGCGAATGCACTACCCCCCCGACGCTAAAAACCGAAACGGCAAGCCTTCGTTAAAAAGGCTTGCCGCTTGCCGGCCTCTCGGCCGCCGACGTGAGCAGAGATAACAAGCTCAGCAATGAAGGGGAATGTCTGTCGTAAAGCTGAATCTCCTCACGGGAACCAGGCGCACGGGTTGCCCTGCGTGCGGTAAGATCTTAGCGCGCTCTCTCGCTCTCTTTAGGGTCTTGCGAATCCAGCTATTCTTTCGCGGCTCAGGCTATCAGCTTACGATAACCTTGCCATAACCTTCCCGGAATTCCTCTATCTGCCATCAATAAATGACCGAAGGGAGAAACGCGCCCCTAGGCTCATTGTAGAGGCCTGTGCTCATCAACGTCATAGGCATAACTACACGCAGCCCCTTCTCCAGACACCAGCGCATCAACTCGCTATTGCGCGTGGGCAGCAGGAAGCCCGGGCCCGGGAAGCTCGTGGCAGCGCCTATCAGTGCCTTTAAGTCCTCGTTGCTCTCCGCGACGGCATGCCCCATGAAGCCGACTTCCGTGCTGTAGCCCGTGATCCGGCCATCATGTTCCACCACCGTCGCAGTCTCCTGCCTCATCGCGAACAGAAGCTCCGCGCCTCGCTCATGGCCGTGAACCCTGAGGTACAGTTTATTGCAGGCATCCAGATCGGTCTTCCTCGCCGGGCGGACGTTGCGGCCGGGTATCTCAATCCCTAGCGCTGGGCCCTGCATGATAGAGAGGGGCTCGCGCGTGTCGAACCCGAGCTTGGTGTAGAGAGATAGTGAGCGATTGTGGTAAGCGGCCTGTACTAACCTGACGCCTGCGAAACGCCGCTCCTCGGCCCTCCGCATGACTTCGTTCATCAGCTGTCTGCCGACCGCGCCGTTCTGCGCCTCGGGCTCGACTGTGATGGGGCCTACGCCGGCGATGACGGCCGGCTCCCACAGGAAGTTGCTGCCAACGACCCGCCCTTCAACTTCGGCTACGACTGAGTAGATGTCATCTCGCGATAGCAGTTGAGAGAGCAGCCCGGCTGCCACCTCAGGCGAGGGGAAATCGGGCGGGAAGTTGTGCCTCTCGGCGATTGATTTAAAGGCCTCATAGCAGATACGGCCACAGGTCTCTACGTCTTCTCTCTTCATCGAACGAATCCGGATATTCATGGATGTATTCTTCCTTAAGCCTTCGGACGGCTCTCTCTCAAACACTAAAGGTCAATCTGTGCCGCCGCGTCATTTAATCTTCCTGAATTGCGCGCGACGACGACTCTTCTTCATCTTCGAGCAATGGGGCCATCAAACCCGGCTGCCCTTTCGCCCTTCGCGGGGAAAGTTACGTTAAGCAGGCGAACGCCGGGCTACGGAAAATGGCTGACGCAGTAACCGTTCGTCTTGCTCGTCAATCATGGCTCTGTTCGTCATTAAGTTCCGCCCACGGGCCGGCCCATGTCGAAAACAATCTCTTTTGAAATCTTCCCGTTGCGCATCTCGAAGATGTGTACTAAACGCATTTCAATCCTTTGCCCCCTGGAGAAGTGCTGCCAGTAGCCATCCTTCACCACCTCGAACGTGACGATGCTGTCATCCACGACGCGGTCTTCGGTCGCGAACCGCTGTAGGGGCTGGAACTGTACATTGCCCATTGAAGCGAAGAGTTCGCGGTAGCTTTCGGCTACGGCTTCCTTGCCGTAGAAGGAACGGTTGAGGCCGTTCGGCGCGGGCGCTTCCCATATGATGTCGTCGGTGTACAACTCAAGCGCTGCTTCAATCTCATTCTGCGCCTCGGTGTGAAAGTGTAGTTCTACGCAGGCCAGGTTCTCGGCCATCCGGCCCGCCTTCAGTGCTACGTCACCCTGTACGTCTGTACCGGCTCTATCAAGAATCATTATGCCTTCGCTCATGAATAATCTCCCGTGCTCATCTCTGAATCAACAAGTCCCCCACCAGTAAACGCGAGAAATCTTGCTTTTGGGGGTCATCCGTGGCCGCCGTGGCCGGTCGAATAAAACAGCCCTTCATTTGGGCGCGAAAAACTCTACGAGAAGGGCTAAGAGATATTTTCCCGTGAGGGAAGAAGCCTTGTTGTAGGGTATGCTGTGGCGCATAAAGCTTAAGCCCAAGGGAGGCATGAGTGACCAGAGTAGCCTTCGTCACATACGCGGAACTCCCGCTTCTTTATGATGACGACAAACTCGCGGCAGAGCTGTTGCGGAGCCGCGGCCTCGAAGTCGAAGCGGTTTTATGGGACTCTGCGGAAGTCAGATGGGAAGAGTTCGATGCGGTCGTCCTGCGCTCCTGCTGGGAATACCATCTGCGCACAGAGGAGTTTCTTAACTGGATAGCCTTAATGGAGCGTAGAAATGTCAGACTGTGGAACGCTCCTGCCGTGGTGCGCGAGAACGCAGACAAACACTACCTGAGAAGGCTGGCCGCTGAGGGCGTCACTGTCGCCCCAACGGTTTGGCTGGAATCCGGCGATGATTTCAGCCTCGCCGCGATTCTTGAACAGCAGGGCTGGTCGCGCGCCGTCATCAAGCCTGTCATCTCAATGTCGGCGTATCGGACATGGCTCACTAACCCCTCACGAGCCGCCTCGGACGAAACGGAAGTCCGTGAGATGTTATCAAGCTCAGGCGTTATGATTCAGCGTTTCATTCCAGAGGTACAGACGCAAGGCGAATGGTCTTTCGTCTTCTTTATGAGAGAGTACAGCCACGCGGTGCTGAAGATACCGAAGCCCGGGGACTTTCGCACCCAGCGGGACTTCGGCGGACGCCACGCAGAATCCGCGCCGCCCGGGCGGCTCATAGAGCAGGCTCAAAACATCATCTTGAAGGTGAAGGAGCCTCTGCTCTATGCCCGCGTGGATGCTGTAGAGGTGGACGCAGAGTTAATTCTGATGGAGCTGGAATTGATTGACCCGGTCCTCTTCTTCGGCCACTCAGCAGGGGCGGCCGGCCGGTTTGCCGACGCAGTAGAAAATCTAGCCCGCCGGAACAACCTCTGAGATATTACCCGCCCGGCGCTAAACATACTCATCCGAGACTGGTGATCCTTTTCTGAAGAGATTTTCGCGTTAGACAATAGAGCGTTTCTTCTGAAGACTGATCGAGAGGTACATTGATGTACGACGCAATTATTGTCGGGGCGAGAGTCGCGGGCTCGCCGCTCGCCATGCTTCTGGCGCGAAAAGGCTATCGCATACTGCTCACGGATAAATCTTTCTTCCCGAGCGACACGGTCTCTACGCATCACGTGCATCAGCCGGGCGTATTGAGGCTCAAGCGTTGGGGCCTGTTAGAAGAGGTGCGCGCATCCAACTGCCCGCCGCTCACTGAAATGAGCTTCGACGTGGGGCCGTTCGCACTTATCGGCACCCCGTCACCGGCGGAAGACGTGACTGAGTCTTTCTGTCCCAGACGGCAAGTGCTCGACGACATACTGGTCAGGGCGGCGTCAGCCGCAGGGGCCGAAGTCCGTGAGGGCTTTACAGTCAGGGAAGTGACCTATGACGAGCGCGGTGTCAACGGTATTCGCGGCGTCACGCGCGCCGGGACTCCCGTCACGGAGAGGGCGCGAATCGTCATCGGCGCAGATGGTAAGCACTCGATTGTGGCCAGGAGCGTAGCTGCTCCCGTTTACAATGAGAGGCCGAAGCTCACCTGTAACTACTACTCCTACTGGAGCAATGTCCCACTCAAAGGGACAGAGCTTTATGTCAGGGAGCGACGGATGTTCGTCGCCGACCGCACTAACGACGGGCTTACCATGGTCGGGCTGGTCTTGCCTATGAGCGAGTTTGATGGCGTCAGGTCGGATGTTGAAAACCGGTTCATGAAGGAGCTGGAGCTTGTCCCCTCGCTTGCAGAGAGGCTTCGTGCCGGGAGGCGTGAAGAGCCGATCCGCGGCTCTGGCGACATGCCTAACTTCTTCCGCCGTCCGTATGGCACGGGCTGGGCGCTCGCGGGCGACGCCGGCTACAACAAAGACTCCATAACGGCACAGGGGATTACAGACAGCTTTAAGCAGGCGGAATTGATGGCCGAAGCCATTGACGCAGGATTCTCGGGACGCGAATCTATGAATGAAGCGCTGGCCGAGTATGAGCGAAGACGTAACGAAGATGCGTTTCCGATGTACGATTTTACGTGCCAGTTGGGTAAGCTTGAGCCTCCAGCGCCGGAGATGCTTCAACTCTTCGAAGCTTTGCGGGAGAACCGGCACGAGACGAATCGTTTCTTAGGCATTACAGCCGGAACCGTTCCGGCTAACGAGTTCTTCGCCCCCGAAAACTTAGGGCGCATTATTGAAGGGCCACGCCGCTCCGTTGCTGCCTGAAGTTTTCACCAGCGGCACGCTGCGAGAGAATGCATAAGACGTGGTTTGCCGCATATCAGGCGTGGCCTATGTGAAGAGCTTTTGTTGAAGTCCGGGCATCGGCGCGACATTCGCACCGGGCAGGATAATCTTCTTCCCGGGAAGTTTGCCGATGATAGTGTGAGCCTGTCGGCGGTTTACTTTCCGCCGCTCTTTCATTGACGCCTCGGTTATGCATAGAGCCCGAATTAAACGGGCGCGCATTCAACGCCAAAACAGACAAGTCTCGCGCATGAAGCCAATACGCCCCGGTTGAATGCGTCGCCGGGCTGCTTCTCCCTGGGATGAAAGCTACCTCTTAAACTCGTTTCCTTCTATGAAAACAGCATTTCCTTTAGTCGCCTCTAGCCGCAGTATCTTCAATTCACGATACTCTTCAGAGTCATACCAGCGGTGCGCTCGTTCAAGGCCTGGGAATTCAATGAGCACGGGGGAAACCGGTTGCCACTCTCCTTCTACGACATCCGACTTCCCGCCGACGCTCAGGTACCGCCCGCCATATCTTTCAACCGTTGAGAGGACGCCGTTCCTACATCTTTCCAGCATCTCAGGGTCAGCCACTTCCAGGATGTCGAAAAAACAGTATGCTGCCATAGTCAATCTCCATAGGGGATATTTCCACCCCGCTTATTAACGCGAAACGAATGTTGAATTTGAATCGCACGCCCCGCTTCAAAGCCATCTCGCGCCGAGACTAACCGGCGATCAATTATACAGGTTGATAAGCGTCAAGCTCATTCGGCGTTGTTTGAATGAGCTGTTCGCCGAGACCTTTCCATTCAATCATCACGGTGTGCTGAAGTTTTGTTCTTTGCGTGAGACGCTCATGCATGTACACCGACGCATCGCAGCCAGCCGCGACACTAAAGTTTCATTCCTCTGACTCTTTTTCTGTTGGTCTTACGCGTTAGCTCAGTGAGGAGGAAATTCAACTGTTTGATAGGAGCCACGGCCTGCTGTTTGAGGCGCCGGCTTCAATCCTCCAAGTGTGAAACTTTGTCAATTATGATGAGGAGAGACTTTCATGTATAGACGCAAAATATTATCGCACATTTCGTTGTCAAACCTGCTGACCTCTGCTTTGCTGCTAGCAGCTCTTTTTGTTTCGACGCAAAGCACCTCTGCCCAAACCCAGAACAAAATCGCCTTCAGCCGTGACGGCGAGCTGTGGACGATGAACGGCGACGGAAGCGGCCAGGCGAGTCTGGGCCTGGGCTCTTCGGCGCAGGCCTTTGACCCGACGTGGTCGCCGGACGGCAAGAGGATAGCCTTCTCGTGCGGCTATGAGTTTACGAGCATCTGCGTGGTTGACGCCGACGGCACGAATCAAGCCACATTAACCTCGGGCGCGCGCGCCTCCAACCCGTCATGGTCTCCCGACGGTAAAAAGATCGCCTTCACCTTGCACGCCGGCTCGGAACCGCACGTCTACCTGATGAACCCGGATGGAAGCGGCCAGCAGCCTCTGTTCATCAGCAACCTGGCAATCATCGCTTCGGATGGCGCAGTGTGGTCGCCCGATGGGACACGCATAGCCTTCGTGGGCGTGTCGCAGTCACCAACGGACCCGGAAACTTTTAACACAGACATCTACACCATGAAGGTTGACGGCAGCGAGGCTCCGGTGCTCGCAGTAGCAAACGCGCCCCTTGAGTCTGCGCTGGCATGGTCACCTGACGGGACGAAGCTCGCCTACACCAAATTCGAGGGAGAAAGCACTATCCACGTCATAAATCTGGACGGCACGCCTTCAGGCGTCGCGCCGTTGATGGATGGCGACCAGAATATGTCGCCCACATGGTCGCCGGATGGCTCTCAACTGGCCTTCTACCGCGAGTACATTTTCAGGGATGAAAACGGCGATCGTGTCAGCACGCAGAAGGGTATCTATGTTTTACAGGTGTCCACCGGCAACGTCACGAGCCTCAACGCTCCGGACGGCGAAACGCCGGCTTATAGGCCCGCGCCGAAGCAGCCTGCGCCTACGCCGGCCGAGCGCATACAGAATCTGATTAAGAAGGTGGAGAGCTTCGGTCTTCCCTTCGGTACGACCAACAGCCTGACGGTTAAATTGAGGCACGCGCTTGACGCTCTTATCGCGGGGGATACGGCAGCGGCTTGCGATAATCTGGCGGCCTTCATCAATCACGCAGGCGCGCAGTCGGGCAAAAAATTGACGACCGGACAGGCTACAGAAATCATAACGGAAGCTGCCTCAATCCGCGCCGTGCTGGGTTGCCGTTAATCACTCGCAGCCCAGACATCAACAACCCGTAAACCAGGATGCACAAATCGCCCGTTAATGTTTATTAACGGGCGATTTGTGCATCCTGATTTTAACAATTGCTGTCGGAATGACAGAGCTAACCGGCTGCGGTTTTGAACTCCTTCCACCTGACGCGGGTAAGCAACGGTGAGAAGACAGCCTCATAAACAACAGAGACGTGTGGCTGCTTGTAGATTCATTGATGAATCTGGCGCTCGTAAGCGTTACTTCTGTGATGTCTGGATAACTGAAAACCGGCCTTCAGCTTTAGTCAGCGTCGAGCACGGGCGGCAGTTCGTTCCCTTCTGCAATGAAGCGAACCGAAATGGAATTAACGCAGTGGCGTGTGTCCTTTTCTGTAAAACCTTCGCCCTCGAAGACGTGGCCCAAGTGGCCGTGGCAGTGAGCGCAAAGTATTTCGATGCGTCGTCCATCCCTGTCTACGTGGCGTTCAACGCTCTCCGGATATTCTTCATCGAAGCTCGGCCAGCCGCAGCCGGAATTGAATTTAGCCTCTGCCGAATAGAGCGGATTGTTGCACCGCCGGCAAATAAAGGTGCCGGGTGAGAAAAGCTTATCGTACTCGCCGGTAAACGGCCTTTCCGTACCCTTATTGACGATGACTCGCTCTTCTTCGGCTGATAATTGATTGTATGGCATAAATATCTGTAATTACTGTAGCAAAGATTTCTTACCTATAAAAGTAAATATCACTGATGGAGGCTGCCTGTAAATTTCTAAATCAACCCGACGCTCGTAAGCCTCCGCTGTATTTATGAGACTGTCTCTACCAATCTCAGCGTAGGGGTTTTATCTGCCCTCGAATCACTTAATCTTCCAGCACATTACTGTATCCCGATCACTCTTTTGTAAGCTTGAAGTTTCCCTGCTGCGTTGCCGGCGTATAATCCGAATTTTTCAGAGTGTACGTACAGTTGAGCGTGTCGGATGTAGTGAATTGGCAGCGCACCGTCATGGGCGCGGTGTAGTCCGCAGCTTTACAGGTCAGCGTCCCGGTAAGGTTCATTTTCCCCTCGGCCGTCAGCTTGCCAGACAAAGGAGCATCTCCACAAAGCTTTCCCCCGGAGGTAAGCATTGAGGAGACATACCCGGTGTCCGCATTGATTTCAGTAATATTAAGATTGATAGTGCCGCGCGTATCCGATGTTGTGTTTATACCTATCCCCTTATAGAGTCCGGTTCTGCCGGCAAAGGCCGCGTAAGGCGGGCCGGGCGAGGTGTTTGATTGTTTTTGATTATTGTTCGAGTTCTGGCTGACACTCGAATTGCCGGGTCGCGAACTGTTGTTGGCGGGCGCGGATTGATTATTCCCTGACCCTGATATTACATAAGCAACGAAGAGACCGATTCCGACTCCTCCCAGAAGAAGTATCACCCCGGCAATAAGCCATCGAGTCCCGCTTCGTTTCAAAGGGGCCCGGGATACTGTCTGGGAAGTTTGAATTAATCCCTGCGGCTGGTGTTCGATTCGCTGATAAGGACTGGTCTCTTGAATCTGCCTATTCGGCACGCTTTCAAAGGCAGGCAGTACAAGTGTTGGCTGTGCTCCCTGCGGTGAGGGCTCTTTAACGAGCGGGGTGCCGTCGCTCAAACAATAGTTCAATGTGTCATCCATATACTGAGCGCGGCACGATGGACATAGCTTCATTTGTTTCGGTTAATCCTTTCGCCTCTGCCTTTATCCTGTGCCTCTTTAGCTCAAAACTTTAAAGGTTCATAACGGGAATTGAAATAGATTCTACTGCTTATAAACCTATTCCTACATCCTTCCTCCTTCCACTCATCTCCCTCAGAGCTTAAGAAGCCAATCAGACAGTAGATGCCCAACTGCCAGAGGCTCTTCCCTACCGGAAAGGGTAGAAACAAAAGCATGGTAATGGGAAGAGAATACCCGAACATGCTCTTCCATCCCTTCGATGAACTATCCGGACAGCCATTTTGTCACTTAACCTTCAGTTGCGGTTGAGTAAATCTCAGGGTTCATCTCTGTTTTCTCTGTTGATTCGTCGCTGCCGCGAAAATACTGAAGCAGTTTCCACCCCAGCACACCCGCTACGCAGATGCCTAGTATGGCCCATGTAAGGTTACCCAGCATATCTGCCAACGCAGCAACGCGGTCGCTGAAGAGCTTTCCCAGGCCCACATAGATAACGACCCAGAGGAGTTCGCCCAACACGTCCCAGAGAAGAAAATGAGGCCACGAATACCGGGTGATTCCGCTCGTCAGGTTAAGCCACGGGCCGAGAGGCGTCACAAGCCAGCGGCTCAGGAATATTCCCATTCCTCCACGTCGTTTGGTGAACTCTTCGGCCCGCTTGAGCATATCTGCGCCGCCAAACCTGTTCGTGATGCGCAATACCAGCTTACGTCCGCCCCAGCGGCCCAGACAGTAGCCAAGCTGGTCGCCGGCAATTGCCCCCGCACTGCATATCATCAACACCTGCCACAAACCCATCTCGCCCTGCGCGACGAAAGAGCCTGAGGCAATGAGCACCAGTGTTACGGGTAAGGGGATGCCCACAGAGGCTATCGTCAAAATGACGAAGAGCGCTGGTAAGCCATAGGTTGAGAGTAGTCCTAGAAGTTGATCGATCACGGCACGCCTCCCTCATCCGGTGGAGGGGGCGGCGGGTACGGGGGGCGTGCGTGAACAATCGCGTCCATTAGAATCGCTTTAACCTCTTCCATAGAACGATTCTGCGCACGCGCTATCTCGCTCAAGGGGCGCTTGTCCGGTGGCTTGTGTGGCATGCCAAGGGCCTTGTAAAGGACGTGAGGGGGGACTTGATAAGAATGGGCTACGTAGCCGACGTTCATCCAGCCTTCAATCGGCTCCTCGCGGTGATAGCTCCAGTAAATTGCGTCTCGGACGAAGAAAAAAGCATGGTGGACGGTAAACCCCACGAAGAAGAGGAAGGCTATCAGCACCAACCACTGCCGCCAGTTAAATCCTTTCAGGGTTTGAACTATTTGTCTGCGCATTGTCTGCATTCACTGGCCCACCGGCGGATAATTTCGTACAGCCCCTTCGGGTGATTGGTTTCTTTCCAATTTCAGGACAGGCGCTCGCGGACTAAAATCTAAAGCAATCTGTTACAGGCAGCGATAAACTAGGATAAAGGAAGCGGCTAAAATTTGAATGAGAAATAGACCGCCCCAACTATAAGCCCGTAGGCGACGAAGTTATTCCACTTGAGCGTTTGACCGAAGAGAAAATAGGCCAGCACCGTAAAGACCACCAGGGTTATGCACTCTTGCATGATCTTCAACTGAGTAACGCTGTGTGTCTGAGAGCCAATGCGATTAGCCGGCACCTGAAAGATGTATTCAAAGAGGGCCAGCGACCAGCTAATCAAGATCATCCAGACAATCGGCTTCTCTTTGTGCTTGAGATGACCATACCAGGCGAGGGTCATAAAAATGTTCGAGATTGTAAGTAAAACTACTGTCTTCATTCAGCACCCCCGGACTTAATCTCTGATCGTAGAGCAAACAATTTTTTGCTCTAATCCTCACATGTCGTACACCCGATCAGAAAGGAAGCGCCGCTTCCGGGGCGGCTGATAAAGTCGGCGCGCTCGCTCTCGCTACATCACGCGTGAAGCGAGCCCCAGCGCCGTCGTTACTATCCGTTGCTGCGTTTCAGCAGTAGTTTGTTCCCTTCACCACAGGGTCTACCATAGGATAAGCAGTGAAGCGGCCCGATAAGTCGCTGGCGAAAACAATTTGGTCTGTCCCTTCGTCTCCGTTTTCATCTATCAAACGCACTTGCAACGAGTGCTCTCCTTTAGCCATCCTGTCACCGGCGACCGTAAGACTCCATGTCATATCACCCGTCTTACGCATCTCGCCCCAATCTCCCTCGTCAATGCGGGCCTGTGCCGATGCGATTGGACTTCCTGACCATCCCCGCACCTGACATTCGGTTGGGCCTGTGACTATGTGCGCCGGCTTTGTAGCCAGGATGAGCCGACGTGGATGAGTAATCATAGCGATTGGGCCCCGGTCATCTATACTGCGATGCTTGATTGCCAGGTCTTCATCGTGAAGGTGGACTATGGCATAACCGGCAGGCCCGCCTTCAGGGTCTCCGATTGAGCGCGTCGTGACATAAACATTGCGTCCGTCATTAGCCATCTGTCCGTAGTGCGTGTGACCAGTAAAAAGAGCTGTAATCGGGCGCGTCTGCATAATCTCGCGCCACTCTTCAATGCCGGGCCCCGCGAAATATTCATAAACTTTAAAGGGATAGTGATGCTGAAAAACGATTATGCGCTCGCCACGGGCGAGGGCCGCGTCCACCTCATACCGAAACCATATCACCTGCTCTTCGGTCAGGCCGAGCGGGCGGTACTCCATGGTATTCAAACGTATGAATCGGTAGCCGCCGACAGTGAGCGCGTCATAGGTTGCGCCTACTTGTGTTTGAAATGAGTGGCATCCCGGGTCGTGGTGCGCATCGTGGTCTCCGACTAACGCGTAAAACGGCACCTTCAATCTGCCCGTCACATTTTTGAAGAGCTCCCACTCATTATCCCGCGCGTGCTGCACGTTGTCGCCCGGGAACTGAACAAAGTCCGGTTTGACTAGCTCATTAATCTCATCCGTCATCCAAAGGGCCGTCTGGTAATTCGGGCGGTCCGCTGCTTCAAGATGAAGATCACCCGACCAAACGAAGACAACTGGTTTTGCG
>DASVVZ010000236.1:0-4482 GCA_036389875.1 Pyrinomonadaceae bacterium | reverse complement strand
CGCCTGCTCGAGCAAAGAGACTGCTTCTTCCTCTGCGACTGGTTCATCGGCATCCAGCATCTCGTCTATGCGTACGATAAGCTCTGAGAAGAAGCGAAGCCATGCGAACTGCTCGTCGTTAAGGACAAGTTGCAGTAGCTCTCCGCTGGTGACGCGACCCATCGCCTGCTCGTAAGCGGCGCGCTCCGTGTCTAGCAGGGCCTTGTGCAGGTGCAGCAACCCACGGCGCAAATCTCGCAGGCGCAGGAGCGTTGCCTCCGCGGCAGGGTTATTAGCAGTCATAACAAGGCCCCTTTCTTGATGTAGATAATCCCGTCAAACAGAATCACTGGCCATGCGGTAATCGACCTCTGTCCTGCTCCTGCGAAACAGCTTGTCCAGGCTCCAGGCTCCGCCACCGGCGACAGACAGGAACAGGAACAGCCAGCAGTAGATTACCGCCAGCTCGCCCTTGTTCTGCAAGGGCCAGAAGCCCTGGGGCGCGTGAACCATAAAGTAGCCGGCGGCCATCAGCCCGGAAAGGATAAAGGCCACGGGGCGCGTGAAAAGTCCCAGCAGTATGAGCAGACCGCCGAAGAACTCCAGCGCCCCGGCAATGCCTACGAGCGAGAACAGAGGAGGCGTTGACCACTGCGGCGGGGCCATAAAACCGAAGAGTTTCTGCGCGCCGTGAGGGATAAACAGGAACCCCAGGATGATGCGAATCACGCTCAAAAGACGCGGCGTCCATCGCACGTAAAATGAATCGATGTTAGTCAAGATAGTTCTCCAAAATGTTATGTCTCAGTTTCCCGCGAGCGGCGACCTTACTCGCTGCTCGCCTTGGCCGCAGGCTTCACCGCTTCAAGCTGAAGGCTGATAGCTATTTCGTTGCCTACATCCAGCCCGCCGTTCGCCATAGTATTGCCGTAGGTAATCCCGTAATCGCGACGGTTAATCTTCGTCTGCGCGTTGATGCCGAAGCGCGTGTTGCCCCAGGGGTCTTTGATGGCGCCCGTGATAGTGAAGGGAAGCGAAACCTGCTTGGTCACGCCCTTCATAGTGAAATCCCCGTGAAGCACATAGCTGTCCTTAGCCTTCCGTTCTACCCTCGTGCTTTTGAACGTCATCTCCGGATACTTCACCGCGTCGAAGAAGTCCGCCGTGCGCAGGTGCTTGTCGCGCGCCTCGACCCCTGTGTCTATGCTCTCTATCTTGGCCGTAAATTCAACTGAAGACTTTGTAATATCCGTATCGTCGAAGCGAATCGTCCCATTAAAATCCTTAAAGCGACCTTCGACCCAGTTGATTTCCAGATGGCGTACGGCAAACCCTATGATGCTGTGCGCCGGGTCGATTTTGTAGTCACCGCCCGGAACTGGGGCATACGAGACCTGAGCCTTTGGGGCCTGGGCCGCTACAGGCGTGGTGGTCCCGCCGAAAATAAGGGGGATTATAAAAAGCGCCGCCAGCATTGCGGCAACCATTACGTATCTGAAGTTTCTCATCTTGCTCTCCTAAGAAGTTTTAATGGTAATCAGTGCAGGGCGCAGTGGAACGCACTTAGCGATCCGTGCGCCCGTTAAGGTCATGCCAGCGTCGGCGGCGTCGTCGCCTGGCCGAAGCGATAGCTTGAGACGGTAAGACCGCCGAAGAACGAGTCCTCATGGTAGAAGCGCTCGCCAACCTCCGATTCCGCCGCGCCGACAGCGACCATCAGCGGTATCAGGTGGTCTTCGCCCGGATGCGCCAGACGCGCGCTGGGTGCCTTAGTCCAGTCGCGGAGTTTTTGGTTTCGTTCTGCGGAAGTTTCTTCACAAATCGCTCTCGTCAGCCAGGCGTCAAACTCACGCGATGGGTGTTGGCCTGCGGCTCCGAATCGCCGCAGGTTATGGTAACTGAGCCCGCTCGCGATAATGAGCACCCCTTCGTCACGTAGCGGCGCGAGCGCCCTCCCGGCGGCGAGGTGTGCCTCCACGTCAGAGTCGCTCCTGATAGAGAGCTGAAGGACGGGCACATTGGCTTCCGGATAGATAGCCGCCATCGGCGCGAAAGTACCGTGGTCAAAGCCGCGCAGGTTATTGGCAGAAGCAGCGAAGCCCGCGCCGCACAGTAGCTCCTGCACGTGGCGCGCGACCTCAGGCGACCCCGGCGCAGGATACTTAATGCGGTATGTGAACTCAGGAAAGCCGGAGTAGTCGTAGACCATAGGAGGCTCCGGGCCAGACATTACCGTGAAGTCACGCTCTTCCCAGTGGCCCGACACGACAAGTACCGCCTTGGGGGGCTTTCCCAGCTGCCGGGGTATGTCTTTCAGCGATGCCTCCAGATTGTCGTAGACGCCGGGCATCTGCTCTTTCAGCCAGGGCCAGGGGCCGCCGCCGTGAGAGATGAAGTAAGTCGGGAGTCGCTGATCATCTTGGGTTCTGTTTTCCATCATTTTGAGTATCATTGTTGCGCACTAAGTCGTTATAACAACTGTTGCGCTAAAATTTTTTTAATCTTCTGCGCTGCGCATCGCCTCAAGCAGTTCGTTGAGCGCCTTCAGTTGCTGCTTACCAAGGTGCCCTGCAAGTCTGCGGTTGCCCTCCTGCACGGGGCCGTCTAATTCAGCGAGTAAGCTTAATCCTTCATCCGTGATTCTTGTGATGACTACACGCCTGTTATTCTCAGGACGCTCACGAGAGATAAGCCCGCGCCGCTCGAGACGGTCTAGGAGTCGTGTGATATCGGAATCTTTCGTCACCATCCTTTCACTAATCTCGCCACAGGTGAGCCCTTCCGTTCCGGCTCCACGCAGGATACGCAGCGCGTTATACTGCGTGGGCGTCAGGTCTGCTTGCTTAAAGACCTCAGCCCCACGAGAGCCTATGTACTCGGCTGTGCGCGCCAGATTGAGGATAACTTCCTCCTCCAGACTCGCAAACGGCTTCGTCTGCTTTAACTCCTTTTGCAGTTTCGTAACCATAAATAGGAATATACTCGTTATAACGACTGTTGTCAAGAGGCTAAAGGCGGGGTGCCTTGAAGGAGTTATCTAATCTACTGTCCCTGCAGGTGAGAAACTCGTACCTGTAGCTCATACCAGAACGACGTACCTTTTTTAACCACCTGCTGTGCTAATCTGCCACAAAGCAGTTACCTTATTGTCGGCGAGTCCCTGGACGGGAAAGGCCATCCTCTTAACTGCCGTCAGAATCGTCTGTGAAGGTATAGTAGGTTGATGAAAAAAGGGCGGCTTGAAGCTTTCAGCGATGGCGTGATAGCCATCATCATAACCATCATGGTGCTGGAATTAAAGATTCCGCATGGCGCAGATTGGGAATCTCTTCGCCCGCTTGCTCCTGTGTTCTTCACTTACGTGTTGAGCTTCGTCTATCTCGGAATCTACTGGAACAACCACCACCACATGCTTTATATCACTGACCGGATTAATGGCAAGATTCTCTGGGCAAATATGCATCTGTTGTTCTGGCTCTCGCTGATACCCTTTGTCACAGGCTGGATGGGAGAGAATCATTTCGCCCCTTTACCCATGGCGGTCTACGGCGCGGTGCTGCTTGCAGCCGCCGTCGCTTACTATACTCTTCAGAAATTGATAATCGCGGCGCAAGGGCCGGACTCCAGGCTCAAAGCCGCAGTTGGTAAAGACATCAAGGGCAAACTCTCACCGTTAATTTACATCGTGGCAATTGCTCTGGCTTTCGTTAACCAGTGGATCTCCGACGGACTTTACGTCTTTGTGGCGCTCATGTGGCTCATCCCCGACCGCAGGATTGAATCCAAACTGAAAGAACGAGGCACTGAAAGTGTATGAGCCGTTTTTAAAGTTATTGATCTTATCAATCCGCTGCTTTATCACACAGGTTTGTTGCTCAATGCATCTGAGTCGGGGGAACGAGTTCGAGTGCCGAAGAACTTCTTCGGCACTCGAGCGGATTATACGAAACAATGCGAGGTCATCTCTCAAATTATTTGCGCCCACGGCACGTATCTCGAACAGCAGATTATCGCAGGCGGCACCATCGTTTGCGGAGTTGGAGCAGGCGCCGCGTAATTTGCAGCACCTATATAGCGGGATTTAACTCTTTGGTCAGGACTCAAATATGCGAAAGGCCGCGATATTCGCGGCCTTTACGTTATAGAAATTGGCTTCGCAGGTAGGACTCGAACCTACAACCCTTCGGTTAACAGCCGAATGCTCTGCCATTGAGCTACTGCGGAAGACGCGAAATGCTCCGCATTCCGCGCTTTTCTTATCTGCAATCCGACCACAATAACACTCCAATGTAGGTATAACTGTGGGTATGGAATTGCTCATAGGGGAAGCAATGAGAGAAAGGAAAGGCTCGGTAGTAACAAGGAATGGGCGGCTATATGCTCGATTCACTTTCACAGATGCGACCGGGAAACGACGTGATTTAATGCGGCGGGCAGAAGCCCGAACCTAAGCCCGCGAGATACTAAAACGATTAGCGCGGGAGCTAGAGGAAACTGGCGAGC
>DASVVZ010000235.1:0-5044 GCA_036389875.1 Pyrinomonadaceae bacterium | reverse complement strand
GTTCGTCAGGGCCTGCGACAGACGGTTGAGCGTGAGGACGGCTTCAGGGTCGTCGGTGAAGCCTCGGACGGGCGTACGGCGGTGGAGTTAATCAAGTCGCTTGCGCCCGCCGTGGCCATTCTGGACATAGACATGCCTGAGCTGGATGGCTTCGGCGCGGCCCACGCCATTAGAGAGCAGAAATTGTCCGTGGAGATTATTTTCCTGACCGTTCACGCCGAAGAGGACTTTTTCAGGGCCGCGCTTGAGCTGGGAGCAAAGGGCTATGTCTTAAAAGACAGCGCCGTGACGGATATTGTGGCCAGCATCAGGGCAGTGCTCGCCGGTCAGTACTACTCCAGTCCAGCCCTCACCACCTATCTGATTAAAGGCACTGCGAGCGCCCCCCCGCAGGCTCAGGACGACGAGTCGCCTCTGAGCCTCCTGACGGGGACCGAGCGGCGGGTTCTGGCCCTGCTCGCCGAATACTGTACGAGCAAGGAGATTGCCGCGAAATTGTTCATCAGCCCCCGTACAGTCGAAACCCATCGCAACAATATCTGCAACAAACTTAACCTGCGCGGCAACCACGCCCTCATGAAATTCGCCCTCGCTCACAAGTCCGGGCTCTCCTGAGCCGTAGCCTCATACACCTTGCGCGCGGCCGGCTCCCAGCCTTCCATACTGAAAATACGTAGAACTACCTAGAGAAAATACGTAGCTCTCCGGATACCCGTTTTACTCACCAAGGCGCATATTACGCGCATCTGGAAGAGAACAACGTCCGAGTCGCGGCCGCATTCGAAGCGGCGTCGAAAACTCCTCTGATTCGCGTGTCAGCGTATTCCAAACACACAAGGGTTCTGGCCAGCCAAGCGCGGGCTCTGCACAACCCCGACCCGAGTAAAGAAGGATTCAAAAAGGAGAGAGTATGAGAAAGAGAATCTACCATTACTTCTACTTTGCAGCGAGCCTGGCCCTGATCGCCTCAATCGGTATCATGCCCTTCACTGTGCTGGCTGCCAGTTCGCCCGGCCTGTCGGCAACAGGCAACCAGATGTGGCAGCAGGACAGCGACGACATCTGGGGCTCATCAGAATCCAGTACCGGGACCAAGGGCTTTGGTCATTACAAGGCGGGAGACGGATTCGGAAGTGCCGTCGCCGCGGGTGATTTCAACAATGACGGGTATGAAGATTTGGTCGTAGGGGTGCCGGACGAGGATGCTCAGGGGATTACCGCCGTCGAGGGCGCAGGTGAATCCCTGGGGGACGGCGCTATCAACGTCATATACGGGACGGCCAGCGGCCTCTCCTCTTCAGGCAATCAAATGTGGCAGCAAGGCGGCGAAAGCGGCATTGACGGCAGAATCGAAGAGGGCGACCAGTTCGGCGCGGCCCTTGCGGTCGGGGATTTCAACAATGACGGCTACGATGACCTGGCCATAGGCGCGCCGAACGAAGATTCCAAAGGTGACGGGTTGGGCCACCAGAAGGCTGGCACCGGTAAAGGCGCAGTTGCAATTATGTACGGCTCCGGTTCGGGACTCGGCCCGGGAGGCTCGCCAAACGGCATATCCAATCAACTCTATTATCAGGATGTGGATGGGATGGCAGGCATAGGAGAGCAGGAAGACCTGTTCGGCGCGGCCCTGGCCTCCGGTGACTTTAACCACGATGGTTATGATGACCTCGCCATAGGAGTTCCGGGCGAGGACGACGACGAAGGAAACGACGGCGGAGCGGTCGCCATCATGTATGGCTCAGGCTCGGGCATTTCCGTCAGCGGCAACCAGCTCCTTGACCAGGACAGCTCCGGCATAGCCGGAAGGATAGAGGACTCAGATGAGTTCGGCGCGAGTCTTGCCGTAGGGGACTTTCAGGGTGATGGCTACGATGATCTGGCGATAGGAGCGCCGGGCGAAAGTATAGACGGCTCGGACGGCGCGGGGGCCGTGATAGTCGTTAAGGGAACCTCTTCCGGGCTTGATAGCAACCAGAGCCAGTTCTGGGACGGAGCCGGCTCAGAAGGCCTGTCTCTCGGGGCGGGCTCTTCCGAAAACGACGAATCCGGGCGTGCGCTGGCGGCAGGCGACTTCGATGGCGACGGTGACGACGATTTGGCCGTAGGCATCCCGGGCCAGAATATCGCCTCGACAAACTCCACCGGTACTCCTATTCGCGGCACAGGCATGGTCGTCATCCTGCCGGGCTCCGGTTCCGGTCTCACTACGGCCGGGAAACAGTTCTGGGACCAGAACGGCAGCCGTGACGATATATACAACCTGCGTGGCGGTTGCGAGCCGCGCGACCATTTCGGGAAGGCTCTCGCCGCCGCGGATTTCAATAACGATGGATATGCTGACCTGGCGGTAGGCATTCCGGACGAGGACATCACGGAGGATGATGACGGCGCTGTGGCAGTTATTTACGGGTCGTCAGGCGGTCTCAAACAAGACGGCAATCAGATGTGGGACCAGAACGGGTCAGAAGACCCGGACGTACTCAATCTTGCGGGTGGTTCCGAAAAAGGCGACCACTTCGGTTCCGCGCTTACGGGCGGTGATTTTAACGGCGACGGCGCGGCAGACCTGACCGTAGGCGTGCCGGGCGAAGACGACGATGCCGGTGCCGGGAATGTAATCTGCGGGGTTCCGATTGACACGACGCCGCCTGAATTAACTGCCCAGATAACGGGCACCGTGGGTGAGAACGGCTGGTACGTCTCGGATGTTCAAATCTCCTGGACATACTCGGACCCGGACTCGAACATATATCGCACGGAATCCTGCGAGCCCGTCACCGTCAACACAGACACACCCTCCGTCTCTTTCACCTGTAAGGTGACATCCAGAGGCGGCACGACCGAGAAGACCGTGACCGTCAAGCGCGATGCCACGGCTCCTTCGATTGCGGGCACGCGCACGCCCGGGGCGAACCAGTTCGGCTGGAACAACACAAACGTCAGTGTCAGCTTCACCTGCTCGGACGCCACCTCCGGCGTGGCGGACTGCACGCCCGCCGAAGTGCTGAGCGCTGAAGGCGCGGGCCAGTCCCGCACCGGGACAGCCGTTGACCAGGCGGGTAACCGCGCCAGCTTCACAGTCGGTGATATCAACATAGACAAGACGGCTCCGACCATCGGCGTCGAGCGTACGCCCGCAGCCAACCAGTATGGCTGGAACAATACCTCCGTGACGATTAACTACATCTGCGGCGATAGTCTTTCGGGAGTGGATAACTGCACCGGCCCACAGACGCTCAACGATGAAGGGGCCGGACAGGTAAGGACGGGGACGGTCACTGATAGGGCAGGCAACTCCGCCTCGGTCAACGTCACAGTGAATATAGACAAGAGCGCGCCGCTCGTATCGTGCAGTATTACGCCGTCCGTCATCTGGTCGCCGAATAACAAGATGATTCCTGTGACGGCCACGGTTCTGGTTACAGACCCGCTTTCAGGGCCTGCCGGTTTCAAGCTTATCAGCATCGCAAGCAACGAGCCTGCGTCAAACTATGCAATGGATTTTTCCGTAGGCGAGCAGGACGCAAGCGGGCTGCTTCGAGCCCAGCGGAATGGCAACGGGACGGGACGCATCTACACCCTCAACTATTCGGGACTGGACAAGGCTGGTAACTCAAGCGCCTGTCAGGTAAAGGTCTCCGTTCCACACGACCAGGGAAACAACAGGTAAGAGCCATTCACCACGGGGGCCTGCTAGCGATAGCAGGCCCCCGTCACACCAGGCCTTCTTTAATTGATTGCCTGTCCATATCCGTCCCGGCATTCGAATAGCCAGAGCCTTTATGAACATCTTAATAGTGGAAGACAGCACACGAATGCGAGAGACGATTATCAGCTTTCTCCGCGACCTGGCGGAAAACATGTTCGAATGCGTGAGCGGGCCGGGGGCCTTTAACGCTTACCGGCGGTGGCGGCCCGACTGGGTTTTGATGGATTTAGAGATGCCCAGGCTGGACGGATTCACGCTCACCAGACAGATTAAGGCAGCATACCCGGATGCCAAAATTGTGATTATCTCAAGCTACGACGATGCGGAGCTGTATTCGGCCGCGGAGTCCGCCGGTGCCTGCGCTTATGTGGTCAAAGAAGATTTATTAGCTTTACGACGCATCCTGATTGAATCGGTATAAAGACCCTGAGACGCGTAGATTAACGCAGGGAGTGTTAAGCATTCAATCCCTCTGCGCTAATCTCCGCGTCTCTCTCTCTCTTTGCGTCTTCTGCGTTGAATGATTTTGACACTCTAAAGCGTCTTTGCGGCGGCTGTGCGGAGTCAGGCGGAGTCCGGCTCTGTCATGACCATCCTTCGCAGGAGTTGCTCCAGGGCTTGCTGCGGGTCGCGGCAGAGGCCTGTGTGGACGGGGGAGGTCTGGATTATCGTGCTGCGGGGGGCTGTCAGCCAGTCGAAGCGTGCGCGGCGCGGGAGGCGGCCTATGGGGCCTGCCTCTCGGCCCCCTTCGCAGATGAGGCGTATGGCTTCCAGGTGATTATGAACCTCTTCGAGGTCAAGCTCGGGCGCCAGCGCCTTGAGCCGTTCGGTGTTGACGTGAAAGAGCGCCTTGAGGAAGTCTGCCGATTGAGACGAGAGGATCACCCCCACATTCAGAAACTCTTCGCGCTCGACGTGTGGGACGACACGCACTATCGCGTAATTAAATGAGTGACGCTCCGGCACGTTCCGCCTCCTCTGCGAAGAGTCTGGGCGGTTCCAGCCGCCGCAGTAAGTATTCGGCATAAGCCCGCCTGGCATCCTGAGCCTCCTTAAACAGTGAGTCCGCAGCCAGCCACGCTTCGGGAACGAGGCTCAAAATGTGATGGACGACTTCGGGCGTGACAAGGCTTGAGAGCGCGGCGTCCGCTTCCTTCAGCACGGACGCGGACGGCAGCAGCACGTGCTCTTTAATAAGCTCGAAGGGGGCGCGGCTGCGCTCCATGTAATTTGTCCAGGAGTGATGAAAGTAGAGGGCCGCGCCGTGATCTATGAGCCATAATTTCTTATGCCACATGAGCATGTTTGTGTTGCGGGCCGTGCGATCAACGT
>DASVVZ010000234.1:0-1810 GCA_036389875.1 Pyrinomonadaceae bacterium | reverse complement strand
TACGCATGGCCCTGGGCGCACAGCCCGGCAACATCCTGCGGCTCGTCATGCGACAGGCGCTCCTGCTCGTAGCACTCGGCATAGCCGCTGGACTTGCGGGCGCTCTCGCCCTCACCAGGGTCATGTCCAGCCTGCTCTTCGGCATCAGCGCCACGGACACTTTCACCTTCGTCATGCTCTCGGTGGTGTTGGCTGCTGTGGCGCTGCTGGCAAGCTTTGCGCCCGCGCGAAGGGCCGCGAAGGTAGACCCTATGATCGCACTCAGGTACGAGTAGGCAAATAAGGAGGCAGCGTGAAAATAGAGTCCAGAGGATTTAGAGCTTCATCTGTGCAGGTTGCTTCGGCTCTCTTCATTCTCATGCTGGGCGCGTCGCAGCTGTTCGCGGATTCCGTGGTGACGCGCACGCGCTCTGTGACGAAGCTGGCCGAAGGCATCTACGTGATACGCCACCCTGACGCGCCCGACACCTTTCCGCAGGGAAACACGACCGTCATCATAGGAGAGCGCGAAGTCCTTGTAATTGACTCCTGCTATCTGCCGTCGAGCGCGCGCGAGGACATAGCGCAGATTCGCCAGTGGACGAACAAGCCCGTGCGTTACCTGGTGAACACGCACTGGCACTACGACCACACCATGGGCAACGGCGTCTACGCGGAGGCTTTCCCGGGCCTCTCCATCATCGCGCAGTCCGAGACGAGAAAGCAGATTGAAGGCTACAATCCGGGCTGGTTCGCGCGCTTTCCTCGCCGCGCAGAGATTTTTCGGCAGAGGCTTGAGAGCGGCAAGGACGCTAACGGCAGGCCCCTGACCGAGACCGAAAAGAGAGAGTTCGAAAAAGCCATCGCCGGCATTGCGCCCGTTCAGGCGGAGTTCAAGAATCTGGTTGACCGCTTCCCCAACGTGACCTTCGACCGCGAGATGGCTGTGAATGTCGGAAACAGGGAGGTGCAGATAAAACACCTGGGGCGCGGCAATACCGCGGGGGACACCATCATTTACCTGCCTAAGGAGAAGATTCTAATCGCTGGCGACCTGCTGGATCATCCAGTGCCGTATCTTGGCGGCGGCTATCCTTCCGAGCTTGTCAGGACGTTGAGAGAGATGGCTACGATTGACGCGCAGACCTTCGTTCCGGGCCACGGAGAGGTGCTACGGGGCGGCTACGGCAGGGCGTACCTGAATCAGGTGATCGAGTTCGTGCAGTTGATCGTCTCGGAGGTCAGCCGTCAGATTTACCTGATAGGAAACGGCCCCAGAAATCTTGAAGCCGTGCGCGAAGCCATTAACAAGGAGATTGATTTCAACGCCTGGCGGCAGAAGTTTGCGGGCGACGATGAAGAGAATCGCGCCTTATTTGACGGCTTCAGCCTGCCCGGCGTCATCACCGCGGCTTACGCCGAAGTCTGGGGCAGGTAGGCTTTTATGTTCGACTGAAACCCCGGATGACAGTTATGGCTAAACGCTCAATCCATCTGGCGGCGGCTCTTCTGGCCCTCTGGTCTCTGGCCGCGAACGCTCACGCTCAGGCAGTGCCTTTCGATTCAGACCGTTGGGAGATAGAGGCAAAGGAGAGCAGGCTCGTAGACCATCTGGGCCGCAAGGCGCTCTACCTGAAGGGCGGGGTGGCCGCGGTCAAGGGCTCTCGGTTCACGGACGGAGTCATAGAGTTCGACATAGCCTTTACTGAAGAGAGAGGCTTTATGGGAGCCGTCTGGCGCATACAGGATTTCGAGAACTACGAAGAGTTTTACATAAGGCCGCACCAGTCGGGCAATCCGGACGCCAATCAGTATCAGCCGGTCTTTAACG
>DASVVZ010000233.1:0-1659 GCA_036389875.1 Pyrinomonadaceae bacterium | reverse complement strand
TGAGACGAAGAGGCACGGTCGCAGGAGAGGAAGAGGCCGAGCGTATCTTTGAAGGTTACGAAGTATCGAAAACGGTCGTCATACGGCTCAGGGACATCAAGCGCTTTGAGAGCCTGCTCTCGGACATACTGAAAGCGGGCGTAGACCGCCTGCGCGACCTGGACTTTCGCACCTCCGAGATACGCAAATACAAAGACGATGCGCGAATGATGGCTATCCGTGCCGCACGCGAAAAAGCCCTTGCGCTGACCAAAGAGATTGGGCAGACGATTGGCAAGGCTCACACAATCCGCGAAGAGGGATACTCGTACGGCAACTCTAATGTTGCGGCCAATGCCACGAACGTGATTGGCGGCAGTTATTCGGATGAAGAAAACAGCACAATTGCGCCGGGCATGATTACCGTCTCGGCCCGGGTCACGGTAAGCTTTCTTTTGAATTAATCAGGCAGGTCGCGTCTCTCGCTCTTGAAAGAAAATCTGTCCGGCTCAGGCAGGCTCAGAATCCAATGGCTACGGAATCCGTCAACAAACAGGATATAGCTCTTACACAGCACGATTTTGAGGAACTGCGCGAGGATATGTCCGCGAGTCCCCTGTGGAATCGTGACCTAGCGCCGACCTCCATAAAGGAGCGCACGTGGTCTACCTGGAACATTGCGGCGCTCTGGATTGGCATGAGCGTCGTGATAACGACCTACACTCTGGCTGGCGGCTTCATAGAGGCAGGGATGAACTGGTGGCAGGCCATGACAACGATCCTGCTCGGCAATACCATCGTCCTCATCCCCATGATATTGAACGCGCACGCCGGGACTAAGTACGGCGTCTCGTTTCCGGTTCTGTGCCGCGCGTCCTTCGGCACAAAGGGCGCGAACGTTCCGGCGATACTGCGCGCGCTGGTAGCCTGCGGCTGGTTCGGCATTCAAACCTGGATTGGCGGGACGGCGCTCGACGCACTGTTCGGCGCGATGTCCGGCGGCTGGGCTAATCTCGGGGGGGGCGCGTTAATTCTCGGCGTGGCCGTCCATACCTGGCTCGCCTTCCTTCTCTTCTGGGCGATTGAGGTCTTTATCATAGTCAAGGGTATAGAGGGGATTAAGTATCTTGAGTCGTGGTCGGCGCCGCTGCTGCTCGTAGGGGGCGCTGTGCTCTTAATCTGGGCCGCGTGGCGGGCCGGAGGGCTCGGCCACGTCCTGGCTGAATCCAGCCGCCTGCAAAAAGAGCAGAACAACTTCTGGTCGATCTTCCCCGGCGCTTTGACCGCCTCGGTCGGGTACTGGGCGACGCTGAGCCTGAACATACCGGATTTCACGCGCTACGCACGCTCTCAGAAGTCGCAGATGATGGGACAGGCCCTGGGGCTCCCGTTGACTATGACCGCGTTCGCCTTTATAGGCGTGGCAGTCACGAGCGCGACGCTACTGATTTACGGCGAGCCGATTCCAGACCCCGTCAAGCTCATGGGGCGCTTCGACAGCATCCTGATTATTCTCTTTGCGACTGTCGTCATCTTCGCGGCGCAACTAACGACCAACATGGCCGCCAACGTGGTGTCGCCGTCGAACGACTTCTCAAATCTCAATCCGAAGCTCATCTCCTACGTCACGGGCGGCTTGATAACGGCCCTCATAGGCTTCCTGATGATGCCCTGGAAATT
>DASVVZ010000232.1:0-10353 GCA_036389875.1 Pyrinomonadaceae bacterium | reverse complement strand
AAGAGTTGGGGGCGCGTGTCAGATGATTCCTGCCCCGGAGATTGGCCGCTCTCCTCTCGGCAATGGTTATCTGTATAAAGTTGGTTCCCCAGGTGGCTCTCGCCGCAAGCTACGCAGAGCCACAGTTGAGTTGACCCGACAACTTTCGCCAACTGAGGTTCACAAAGTTTCCCATGATCCCTGAGACAGAACAATCCCCTACAGCTACGGCCACAACATCGCCCGAAGGTAAGTACGTATACTGTATCATTGAAAGCTCCGAGCCACGCTCGTTCGGCCCGATGGGCATAGGCGGTCGCGGCGACGAGGTCTACACGGTGCATCATCAGGGCCTGGCAGCCGTCGTCTCCAATACGCCGCTCATGGTCTACGACCCGACACGCGACAACGTCTTCGCGCACGAGCAGGTCAACGAGACCGTGATGCGAGAGTTCACAGTCCTGCCTATGGCCTTCGGCGCGCTCTTTCGCACAGAGGACGACATCATAGAGCTGATGCGCGGGACGGAAGACGCCCTGCGCGACGTGCTCAATAAGATGGCAGGCAAGGTAGAGTACGGCCTCAAGGTCAACTGGGACAGAGACCGCGTGATAGCCGAAATCGAGCAGGAGAACGAAGAGATACGCAATCTGAAGGAGCAGATAACTTCGCGCGCCACGGGCTCCACCTATTTCGCGCGTATGCAGCTTGGCCGGCTCGTAGAGCAGGCTCTTTCCGAGCAGTCCGATTCCTACGTGCGCGAAGTCTACGCGGCGCTGCGCGACACGGCCGTAGCCTCTCGCGCCAACAAGCCTATAGGCGACAAGATGATTATGAACGCAGCTTTCCTGGTGGAGCGCGAGCGCGAATCGGAGTTCGACCGGAAGGTCAAAGAGATTGCGGCCAAGTACGAGGGAAAGCTCTCGTTCAAATACACGGGCCCGTGGCCGCCCTACAACTTCGTGCATATTCGCCTGAAGCTTGAGCGCGGCGAAGGCGCGACCGAAGCCATCAGCAGGTAGAGCAGAGAGAGAATGTTTCTGATAGACGACATACTGCTATTTCCCGTCTCCGGCTTCAAGTTCATACTCGGCCAGATTCAGACGGTCGCGGACCGCGAGCTCAACGACGACACGCTCATCAAAGAGCAGCTGCTTGAATTGCAGATGCGGCTTGAGCTGGACGAGGTTTCCGAAGAGGAGTACGCGGAGCGCGAGGCGGAATTGTTCGCCCGCCTGCGCACGATACGCGAGCGCCAGCTGGAGCTTCTGCATCAGGTACACACGGCTGAGACTTCCTCCATAGTGATCGAAGCCGGCGGAGATGAAGAGGGCGGCTTCTGGGAGCCATCTGAAAGAGAGTAGAGGGCGAGCGGCCTTGAAAAAGCGAGTTGCCGCCACTTCTACTACTGATGCGCGCTCAGAGCGCCGCGCCCCGTCACACATTCCTTCCGACAACCGGGCCGCGCTTCCCACGACACCTTATCTATTCTTCGGCGGCAAAGGCGGCGTCGGAAAGACCACCGCCGCGGCCTCCACGGCCCTGTATCTTCTGGACCACGCCCGCTCAAAGGACGAGCGGATTCTACTTTTCTCCACAGACCCCGCGCATTCTCTCTCCGACAGTCTGAATCTGACGGTGGGCGATGATTTGACAGAGGTCGCGCACGCTCGCTCGGGCGCGCGGCTTTTCGCCTATGAGATGGACGCGCGGGCCGCGCTCGAAAAGTTTAAGATGGAGCATCGCGGCGTGATTCAGGAGATAGCCGAGCGCGGCACGCTGCTGGACGAAAGCGACATCAACGAGCTTCTGGATCTCTCGCTGCCGGGCCTGGACGAAGTGATGGCCCTCTTTGAGCTGAGCGAGCTTGACCGCGCGCGTGATTTCTCACGGATAGTCGTTGACACCGCGCCGTCGGGCCACACATCGCGTCTACTGCGGCTGCCTGAAACCTTCGCGCACATGCTGCGCGCGCTCGATTTGATGGCCGAGAAGCACCGCTACATCGTACAGCAGTTCGCGCGCGGCGCAGGGGGACGCAAAGCCGACAGCGTAGACCTTTTCCTGGCAGACCTGACCGAAAGAATTGAGCGCGTGCGCGCCATGCTCTATGACCAAAGCCGCGCCGCTTTCATGCTCGTCCTCATCCCGGAAGCAATGAGTGTGGAAGAGACCGCGCGCTACTACGAGCTGCTTCTAGGTGAGAAGATTCCCGTCACGGACATCATAGTCAATCGCGTGGAGCGCGGGCGCGAAGGTTGCGCCTACTGCCGCGCGCGCGCCACGGGCCAAACGCGCTGGCTCAGGGAGATAAGGCAAAGGTTCGAGGCTCTGCGTGCACATACGGTGCCGCTTCAGCCTGAAGAGGTGCGCGGGCTGGGCCGTCTGCGCCGCTTCGGCAAGCTCGTCTGGGAAGAGGGCGATGCACAGACGAGCGAAGTCGCGCCACGCGTCGCGGCGTCTGGCAACAAGACTTCTTCTCGGGATGAAAGCGGCGCTCGTTTTCAGCTTGAGACGCGTCGTCTTTTAATCTTCGGCGGCAAGGGCGGAGTCGGAAAGACCACAGCCGCGTCGGCCGCCGCGCTCGCCCTCGCTCAAAAAGAGCGAGACGCGCGTTTTCTGATCTTCTCCACAGACCCCGCGCATTCTCTCTCCGACAGCTTCGACGAAGAGATTGGCGAGCTGAGGCGCGGCGTCGCGGGCTGTGCGAATCTGGACGCTATGGAGATTGACCCGGCTGCTAAATTTGAAGCGCTCAAGGCGCGTTACCGCGCGTGGACTGACGAGCTTTTCGCCTCAATCACGGGCGGCTCCAGGTGGGAGATTCAGTTTGACCGAGAGGCCATGCGAGAGCTTGTCGCGCTTGCGCCGCCGGGAGTGGACGAGATAGCGGCGCTTTCAGCTATCAGCGATCTGCTGGGTGATGACGGCTACAGTACAATCGTGCTCGACACGGCTCCCACGGGACACTTGGTGCGCTTTCTGGAACTGCCCGGAGTTGTCCTCTCCTGGGTGCGCGCGTTCCTGAAGCTGCTGCTCAAGTACAGGGAAGTCGTACACGCAAGCGGAGTGGCCGAAGAACTGATAGCTCTCTCTAAAAGCATCAAGCGCGTGTCGGCGCTTCTCACGGACGCAGAGTCGTGCGAGTTCGTAGGCGTCAGCATCCCGGAGCGCATGAGCCTGGAGGAGTCGGTACGGTTGGCAGACAGTCTTGAACGGCTGCGAGTTCCTATGCACAGGCTTTTAATCAACGGGCTTGTGCCGGAAGAGGCTGCCGGGACCTGCGACTTCTGCGCGGCGCGACGCGGCGCGCAAGCGAGCGTCCTCAGAGAGTTTCGCCGCAGGCTGGGGCGGCGCGTGGAGCTTTTCGCGGCAGAGCAGCAGCCGCAGGAGGTGCGCGGCGCGAGTCGTCTCAGGCGCCACTTCGCGGGCTGGCATCTCCTCGCAGGCTTTTAGGCTGAATTTGAAGTAATATGCTGTGTCAATGAGCGTGCGTAAGTCAGAGAAGAAGGGGACGGGCGAAGGGCGCAAGGCTCTTCGCACGAAGGACGGGACGAAGACGGCTCGCGGCCTGTACCTCTACTGCATAGGCGAGGCAGGGGCTCTCTCCAAACTGCGCGAAGGAAATCTTCCCGCGATGATTGAAGACGAGGGCCGCCACGAGCTAATCGAAAAGGGTGGACTGGCGGCTGTGGCCAGCCCTGTGCCCCTGAAAGATTATGATGAAGCGGCGTTGCAGGCGCATCTGGCGGACGCAGCCTGGATGGCTCTGCGCGCCATGCGGCACGAGCGCGTCGTTGACTACTTCGCAAAGCGCGCGAGCGTCGTCCCCCTGCGCTTTGGCGTCATCTATCTAGACGCGGCGGGCGTAGAGCAGATGCTGGCGGAAAGGAGCGACGAGCTTCGGGCGGCAATCGAACGACTGAGGGGGCGCGAGGAGTGGGGCGTCAACGTCTACTGCGACCGCAAGGCCCTCATGGAAGCCATCTCTTCAATCAGCCCGCTACTTCAGGAAATGAACGAGCAGACCGCACAAGCCTCCCCCGGACAGGCTTACCTGATACGAAAGAAGATGGACTCCATGCGCAGCACTGAGGCACGCTCTGAGGTCAGGCGTGCGGTGGAGCGCATTGAGCAGGAGCTTAAAGAAGCGAGCGAGGGCGCGGGCCGCCTGCGGCTTTTGAAGGACGAAGCGGGCGAGCACGGCGAGTTGGTGGGAAAGCTTGCCTTTCTGGTTGATCGAGAGCGGTTCGAAGAGTTCCGCCGGGCGGCGGAACGATTGGCGGACGAGGCCGCGGGCGCGGGCTTCCGTCTTGAGTTGACCGGCCCCTGGCCCGCTTACAATTTTGTCGTCCCGGGTTAAGAATCAAGAATGAGGACAGTCGAAGAGTTGGGGTTTCAAGAGGACGAGCTGTCTTTGCTCGAAACGCTGGATCACGTCCTGGATCGAGGGCTCGTGATAGCGGGCGAGATAACCATCGCCGTCGCGGACATTGACCTGATTTTCGTAGGCCTCAACGTCCTCATAACTTCAGTCGAAACCGCTCGCGAAGTTTTAGACGAACGAAAAAAACAGGTGCTGAGTGATGAGTTCTGAGTAAAGGGATCCGGGTCTTTTAATCTTCATTCATCACTCGCCGCTTTTTTATGACTCTTTATGCTTACTGCCTGAGCGACGAGCTGTCGGACTCTATGCTGGGGGATGTGGCGGGCGTGGGCGGCACGGGGCCGCGGCTGCTCAGATACGGCGACATCAGCGTGGCGGTCAGCGAGTTCGAGGGCGAGCGGGTGGAGGTCGCGCGCGAAAATGTGTTTGCTCACGAGCGCGTAGTGCAGTACGTGCTCAGGCATATAACGCCGCTCCCTTTTCGCTTCGGCACGCTCGTCACAACGGCCGGGCTGGAAGAGTTTTTGGAAGCGAGCCGGGCGCGGTTGATAAAGAGCCTTGAGCATGTACGCGGCTCGGTTGAGATGAGCGTCAAGATTATCTGGGATGCGGAATCCATTAGGCGTTTAGGATTGGGAGCGGAAGGCTCTGCCAGCGGCAAGCAAAATGAGACAAAGCTACAGGGGAAAGGCGCGGCCTATCTTGTCGCCAAGCGCAAGCGGATACTAGGCAAAGAGCAGTTGAAAGAGCGCGCCAAAGAGATAGCCGACTGGTTGACCGGCACCGTCGGCGGGGCCGCCTTCGACCGTAACGTCGAGGTGCTACCTTCGGAATCCCTCGTGGTTCGTGCGGCTTATCTGGTCAGGCGCGAGCTTTTGGGCGATTACCGGCAGAAGTTGGAGGCGGCGCGGGTTGCTCGCCCTGATTTGCGCTTCTTGACGAGCGGGCCGTGGCCGCCTTACAGTTTCAGTATCATTAACCCTTGATTCAAGAGATGGTTCGGAGTAATCTGAAAAAGCCTTCCCCAGGCCCCCGCGTTCCGGCCGAGCCGGAAATAGAGACCGCTTACACGGAGGAGTTCGTTCATGAACTGCGCCGCGTGGCGGACGCCCTTCCCCCGCGCATCAATGTTGATGCTGAATCCGTAGAACAGGGGCTAGCCAAGCTCGTTCTGACACTGATTGAGTTCATACGCAGACTGCTGGAGAAACAGGCAGTCCGCCGTATGGAAGGCGGCTCTTTGTCGCCCGAAGAGATAGAGTCCCTTGGACTCGCTTTGATGAAGCTGGAAGAGAAGATGCAGGAGCTGAAGGCGCAGTTCGGATTGGCCGACGAGGAACTAAACTTAGACCTGGGGCCCGTGGGCAGGTTAATCTGAGCACGTAAATTTACTGTAATCCTCTGAGACATAGGGAGCAAAAGGTTTGTCGAGCGAGCGAACAAGCTTGATTTCCGCACGGCCGCCGGGACTGGTGGACGTGCTTGACAGGATTCTTGATAAAGGGCTGGTCATAGCCGGCGACATAAAGGTGTCGCTTGCCAACGTGGAGTTGCTGACGTTGCAGATTCGCCTGCTGGTCTGCTCCATTGATAAGGCAGAGCAGATAGGGCTGAATTGGTGGCGCTATGACACGAATCTGACGACGCGCGCCGAGCGCGCCGAAAGTGAGAATGCCGAGTTGCGCGAACGACTCGCGGAGCTTGAGCGGAGAGTTCTTCACCTCTCTTCCGCGCCCGGAGCGGCGTCGAAGAGGGCTGGAGCAGCAAAGGGCGCGCATCGTACCGGAGCAGTCGCTTCGAAAAAGGGGCGCTAGCGCTCCTGAGTGTTACTGCGCGGAGCGCTTTGTGAATTTAAGCTTCTAATTCAGGGAAAAGAGGAAACAGGCTGATGGCTGTAGAAAGAGCACCAGGCGGCACAAGTCTCATAGATGTCCTTGATCGTGTGCTCGATAAGGGCATCGTAGTTGACGCGTGGGTTCGCATCTCTCTGGTAGGCATTGATCTCATCACGGTCGAGGCGCGCGTCGTCGTCGCTTCAATCGACACGTATCTTAAATACGCAGAGGCCGTCGGGCTGACGCCTGCCGTCTCTCGACCGGCGCTGACGCCTGCCGAGCCGCTTGAAGACGACACCACGCGCCGCCGCGTAACGGTAGATGTAGAGAGAGGGTAAGGAAAAGCCATCAGCAGTCAGCAATCAGTAAACCGGCCCGCATGCTTTTACTGACTGCTGACTGCTGATTATTGATTGATCGCTTTTTTATGGAGAACAGGCCGACAGAGCAAGCTCCCCTCACCTACTCGACTACCGCGTCCGGTGACATCCCGGCCGAAGTGCGCCTGCGCCAGTACGAAGTCATCATTGAGATGACCACGCAGATATTTACCGCGCAGAGGCTGACGGATAGATTGCTGCTGTCGCTGGAGGCTTTGACTACGGGCCTGGGTTTTCAGCGCGTCGCCATCGCCCTGATAGACGAGCGCCATGGAAGCCTGCGGATGCGTGCCGTCGCAGGCTTTGACGATGACGAAGCGGTAGAGGCCCTGGAGATGCCGCTTGATTCAAGCGGCCCCGAGGTCAGCATCATACACGAAGGCCGCCCCGCCTGGATTCGCATGGACGGCGACGACGCTGCCCGCGCTTTTCTCAACCGTCTGGGCAGCCCGACGGAGATTCTCGCCTTTCCCCTGTTCGGAACCTACGAGCCGGCCGAAGGCCTTGAGCGGGACGTGGCGCGCGGCCCCCGCAACACGCAGAAGTACTGGTCTCCCGAACCCGCCGCATGCATAGGAGCTGTCTACATTGGCGTAGAGCAGAGCGCCATGGACGAATACACCATGGCGCTCCTGACGCGCTACGCGGCGCGTCTCGGCCTGGCCGCCGCCACTGCCATTCAGAACGAGCGCCTGACGAGCACCATCAACAAGTTGCAGAGCCAGCGACAGTGGGTCGAGTCCATCATGAAGTCAGTCGCTGACCCGATTGTGCTGACCAATCTTGATAACGAGATACTGCTACAGAACCGAAGGGCCGAAGAGCTGTTCAGCGGCGAAGATTCCGCGGGCGAGGGAAAACGCCGCGCGCTCAAGATGAACGACCTGCTCTTTTCCGCTTATCTCTCCAGCGCCGCCGTCTCTTATTCCGACATCATTCAGCGCGACATCACGCTCGTAGATCCTATAGAAGGCTCCGACATACATTTCGAGGTCATTTCGACCCCGGCCCTGAATGCGCGCGGCGAGCGCATAGGAATGGTCTCAATCTTCCGCGACGTGACAGACCTGCGAGAAGCTTATGAAGAGCTGGCGCACAACATGGCGCTACTGCAACAGGCCGAAGCGGAAGCGCGCAGGGAGCGAGACCGGCTCGATTTGATTCTGGAGAACGTGGGCCACCCCGTAGCGGTCTGCGATGCCAACGGAAACTTCACGCTCTTTAACGCGCGCGCCGAAGTTCTCTTTCAGCAGGCTTCAGACTATTCACGCCCGGGCGCACCCGTCGCCGTTCGCGCCAACGCCGTCAAGCTTACCTCTTTCATCTCCGGCCTTGCCTCGGATTTCGGGCGAGGCAGGCAGGCGGAGATTGAGCTGATTGACCCGGCTACGGGCGAGACGCTGCCTATGGAGATAACGGCCGTGGAGGTGACGGACGAGAAGGGCGAAGTGACGGCTGTCGTCTCCATCCTGCACGACCTCTCGGAGATACGAGAGCTTGAAAGACGAAGGGTCGAGCAGCAGCTCTTCGAGTCGGAGAAGCTGGCGGCCGTCGGCCGGCTCGCCGCCTCCATCGCGCACGAGGTCAACAACCCGCTCGAAGCCATCAAAAATTCCCTCTACCTTTTGCAGACGAGCAAGGACGACGCCTCCACTTCGCGCTTTCTTGATGTGGCGCGCAAGGAGACCGAGCGCGTCTCGCACATCATTCGACAGATGCTCGGATTCGCGCGGCGCTCCGGCGAGGCCGAGTGGATTAATGTCAATCAGCTTCTGGAAGAGACGCTCGTGCTGGTGGAAAAGAAGCTCAAACAGTCGGGCGTGCTGGTCGTGCGAAAGCTGGACGAGAATCTCCCACGCGTTCGCGCTCGCGCAGACCAGTTGAGACAGGTCTTTTTGAACTTAATCCTGAACGCGCAGCAGGCCATAGACGGCAGGGGCGAGATCACACTGAAGACCTCCGCCAACACGCACTCGCTGCAACCATCTATCTCGGTGGAGATAATCGACACGGGCCACGGCATCAGCGAAGAGGAGCTGCAGCGCATCTTCGAGCCCTTCTTTTCGACAAGGAAGAAGGGGACGGGCCTGGGGCTCTGGGTGACGCAGGACATCGTGAGACAGCATGGCGGCCGCATAGAAGTCACAAGCACAAAGGGCAAGGGGACGACTTTCAACGTCATACTGCTCATCAATTCGCCGATACTGGATGATGACAACAGCCGGTAAAAACGGAAGCGCCCCGCAGAGACGTAATACCTCGCGTATACTCGTCGTTGACGACGAGGACAACGTGCGTATCACTACGGCTGCGATACTTGAGCAGGAAGGGTACGAGCTGGACACGGCGAGCGACGGCCACGAGGCTCTGGATAAGATCAAGAACGGCGACTTTGACCTTGTGCTGACGGACTTGAGGATGGAGGGGCTGGACGGCTCGGCCCTCTTGCAGGAGATCTGCTCCAAGCATCCCAACGTAGTGACAGTAGTATTGACGGGTTACGCATCAATAGAGTCGTCCATAGATGCCCTGAGGTGCGGCGTCTACGACTATCTGGTGAAGCCCTGCGTGGTGGACGACCTGAAGCTGACGGTCAAGCGCGCGCTTGAGCACAAGCAGCAGCGCACGCACATCAGCGAGCTTTCCAGCCCCGTAGTCGAAATCTGGGATAGGATACTGCTTCTGCCGGTCGTCGGCGCGCTCGACGACGCGCGGGCGGCGCAGATGTCAGGCACGATGCTTGAGACGGCGCGGCGCACGGGCGCGGAAGTCATCATCATAGACATTACAGGCTGCACAGTGATGGATACGCACGTCGCGGCGCATCTCATCAACGCCGTGCATTCGGCAAGGCTCCTTGGCGCTCACGCCGTCATTACCGGCGTGAGTGCCATGGTTGCTGCTAACCTCGTATCGCTCGGCGTAGAGCTGGAAGGCATAACTACACGTCGCCGCCTGGCGGACGGCCTACGGACAGCCTTCGAACAGCTCAACGTCACCGTAAGCTCCGGACGACAGCACGCGGACGCACGCGCTTCCTTGAACGGAAAGACTTGAAAAACAGTTTCCAGTTTTTAGTTTTCAGTTTTCAGCAAGAATAAAACCTGCTTTTAACTGGAATCTGAAAACTGGAAACTGAAAACTCTTCTTTATGGCTCTATTTTCTGCCGTCAATACGGGAGACGCCCCGGGGGAGGGAATCGGTTTCGATTCGGCCCCGTCGGCGGGCGCGCGCCTGCTGGTAGTCGACGACGAGGAGAGCGTGGCGTTGACCGTCAGCGAAGTTCTCAGGCAGGAAGGCTTTCGCGTTGAGACGGCTTCGAGCGGCGGCGAGGCGGTCAAGCTTCTGGAGGATGCGGAGTACGATCTGGTCCTGACAGACCTGCACATGGAAGGCGGCGACGGCATCTCCGTCCTGTCGGAGATTCAGCAGCGCACGCCGCTCACCATCTCCATTGTCCTGACGGGCTTCGCTTCGGTCGAGACGGCCATCGCCGCCATGCGAAGCGGCGCTTACGATTACCTAATCAAACCCTGCAACATAGAGGACCTCAAGCATACGGTCAGGCGCGGCGTGGAGCATCGACTGTTGATGCTCAGGGAGAGAGAGGCGCGTGCGCGCCTCGAAGAGTTCAACCGGGAGTTGCAGAAGCGCGTCGAAGAGAGAACCATAGAGCTTGTGCGCCGCAACGAAGAGCTGGCCGAAGCCAACAGGGCCAAGGACATCTTCCTGGCCACGCTCTCGCACGAGCTGCGGACGCCACTGACGCCC
>DASVVZ010000231.1:0-4383 GCA_036389875.1 Pyrinomonadaceae bacterium | reverse complement strand
TCGGAGGCGAGATACTGGCGGCCGTGCGCGGCGCTTTCGCCGCCTACTTTTAGTCAGTGACTGGGTTTCAGTCGCTGACAGGCTTAATACTCTTTCCTGAGGGACAAAAGTGAGAGCTCAAATCCCGTATCTTTTATCTATCATCACCTGGCTTCCGGCCATCGGCGGCATCATCATCATCGCGTTGATGAGGAAAGATCAATCGAGCCTCATCAAGAGGTTTGCGACCGTCTGGTTCGGGATTGTCTTTCTCCTCTCGCTCCTGCTCTTCTCTTATGACAGGGGCGCGGGCGGGATGCAGTTTCTGGAAGACTACAAGTGGATTCCGGTCATAGGCGCGCGTTACCAGATGGGCGTGGACGGCGTCTCCATGCTGCTGATTGTGCTGACCACGCTGCTCGGCCTTATCTCTGCGCTCTCTTCCTGGAACTACATACAGAAGCGCGAGAAGGAGTACTACGCACTGCTGCTTTTCCTGCAAACTGCGGTGGTCGGAGTCTTCGCCTCCCTAGACCTTTTCCTCTTTTATCTCTTCTTCGAGGTCTCGCTCGTGCCCATGTATTTCCTGATAGGCGTCTGGGGCGGCGAGAGGCGTCTTTATGCTGCCATAAAGTTCTTCCTCTACACGCTGGTCGGCTCCGTGCTGATGCTCCTGGGCGTGCTGAAGATGTACTTCCTGACGCAGGACATGGCGCTCACGGCGAAGATTTCGACGGCCACCGTGGAGGCGCTCGCGGGCCCTGCGCGCGACATGGTATTTAACAGCTACCAGCAGGCGCAGGCCGGCGGCACCGGCACCTTCAATATCATCTTCATGCAGGCTCTGGGCGCAACCCTGCCCATGGATACGACTCAGGTGCTACTGTTCGCGGCCTTCGCCATAGGCTTCGCCATCAAGGTTCCGATGTTCCCGTTTCACACCTGGCTGCCCGACGCGCACGTGGAAGCGCCCACGGCGGGCAGCGTGATTCTCGCCGGGATACTGCTCAAGCTGGGCACCTACGGCTTCTTCCGCTTCAACCTTCCCATGTTTCCGAAGGCGTCGGGCGACCAGAGCTACTTCGGGACTTTCGGCGTGCGCACGGTGATGATAACGCTCGCCATCATAGGAATCATCTACGGCGCGCTGGCCGCCATGTACTTCGTGGTCAAGCGGGACGGCGATGTGAAGAAGCTGGTCGCCTATTCCTCCGTCTCTTCGATGGGCATAGTCATGCTGGGGCTCTTCGCTTTGAACCCGAACGGGATGAACGGCGCGGTGCTTCACATGATTAGCCACGGCGTCTACTCGGCCGCTCTCTTCCTGCTGGTGGGAATCATCTACGAGCGCCGCCACACGAGAAATGTGGCCGAGTTCGGCGGGCTCTCGCACGTCATGCCGGGCTATGCCGCGGTCTTTCTGGCAATGGCCATGACCGCGATCGGCCTGCCGCTTCTGGCCGTCTTCATCTCCGAATTCCTGGCCATGCGCGGAGCGTTTGAAGCCAACCCTTACTGGGCCGCGTGGGCTGCAATCGGAATCGTCCTCAACGCGGGCTACATGCTGCTGCTTTACCAGAGGATGTTCTTCGGCAGTGTTGACAACCCCAAGAACGAGAAGCTGTCCGACATGAACGGGCGCGAGTGGGCCTACATGGTTCCGCTCCTTGTGCTGTCGCTCTGGATAGGCGTCTATCCAAAGACGTTCCTTGATTACATCATCAGGCCGGTCAGCGCCGTGGTGCAGCAGGTGCAGCCGAACTATCCGTCTCCCGGAGCGCGGCCCGCAGAAGGCACACCGCAACGAGCAGGAAAGTAAATTCGGAATATGTTCTTACTCTTACAAGCCAACACGACCGAGCTATACAGCTTACGCGACCTGGCGCTGATTGCGCCGGAGCTTATCCTGACGGTCTGCGCCTGCGTAGTGCTGGTCATGGAAGTCGTACTGCCGTACAGGAAGAGCAAGTGGACGGCCTACTTCGCGCTCATCTCCACGGCGCTGGCCGCGGCCTCGCTCGTCTCGCTCTACTACACGAACCGCGACCTGCTGCCCCTGAACGGCTTTTTCGGGATGATACGCATAGACGGCTTCGCCATACTGTTCAAAGCCATCTTCCTGATAGGCGCGGCGCTGGCCGTGGCCATCTCGACGCGCTTTCTGGATATTGAAGGCGAGCAGCACGGCGAATACTACGCGCTCATTCTGTTTGCGACGGTGGGGATGATGTTTCTGGCATGCGGCTACGACCTCATCTCGCTCTACATAAGCCTTGAGCTGATGGCGCTCACCTTCTACGTGCTGGTGGCCTTCACCAAGCGCGAGAAGCGCTCCAACGAAGCGGCCATGAAATACTTCCTGCTGGGCGCTTTCTCTTCAGGGATACTGCTCTACGGGATGTCGCTATTGTACGGCGTGGCGGGCTCTACAAACCTTGGCGAGATAGGCCGGATGGTGGGCGCGGCCTTGCAGCCCTCCGTCAACGAGCTGGGCGTGATGACGGGCGAGATTCCGCTCCGTCCCCTGATCATGCTCGGCATGGTGGGACTCGCCGCGGGGCTCTTCTTCAAGATTAGCGCCGTGCCCTTTCACATGTGGGCCCCGGACGCTTATGAAGGAGCGCCTACGCCCGTCACTGCCTTCCTTTCCACGGGCTCCAAGGCCGCTAGCTTCGCCCTCTTCATGCGCATCTTCATGGAGGCGCTGGGGCCTCTGCGCGGAACCGTGCTGGATTGGGCGCCGCTCATAGGGCTCGTGGCCGCCGTCACGATTCTGGTCGGCAACTGGGCCGCCGTCACTCAGGAGAACTCTAAACGGCTGCTGGCTTATTCCTCCATCTCGAACGCGGGCTACGTGCTGCTGGGCCTGGTGGCGGGAAACGCGTACGGCTACACGGGCGTAATCATCTATCTTCTGGTCTACACGCTGATGAACATGGGCGCGTTCGGCATCATCATCAGCTTAAGAAGGCGCGGGATAATAGGCGATAACGTCAACGACATGGCCGGGCTGGCGCAGAAGGCCCCGGGCATGGCCGCGATGATGGCCATCTTCATGCTCTCTCTGGGAGGCTTGCCCGCGACGGGCGGCTTCATCGGAAAATATTTCCTCTTCGGCGGCCTGCTCGAACGCGGCAGGGTGGAAAGCAAGCACTGGTATTACTGGCTGGCCGGTTGGGCCATACTCAACACGGTCGTCTCCTTCTACTACTACGTGCGCTTTATACGCGTCATGTACCTGGGAGAGCGCGTGGCGGACAACGAGCCGCTTGCGCTCTCTCCGGCCCTGAGGGCGGCGCTCGTCTTTTCATTAATCGGCGTCATACTAATAGGCGTCTATCCGCAGCCCTTCATCGACCTCGCGCAGAGGCTGATTACACCGCTTGCCGCCGGAGTAGTTGCTACCCGATAAGCATTTTCTCTCTCTCATTCAGGGAGAGGCGGTCAGGCATTGATTGGAAGAGAGGAGAATCGATAATGAAACGAGAAGTCACGCGTTTCTCTATGATGGTAGTCATAGTCATGCTGGTCACACAGCTTTACAGCGCCGTCCCCGTCTCGCAGGCGTTCCAGAGCGACAACCGGCCCCAGCGCCGTTCGATGCGAATAGACCCTACTACTACAACTACTACTACACAGTCGAGTCAGAGCACCGGACAACAGGGCGGGCAGAACTGGTGCTATCGAAGGTGCAGGCGCCAGTATAGCCGCTGCCTCTCCTATGCGGGCGAAAGCCGGGGACGCAGGCGCGCCTGCACAATCCGCTTCCGAAACTGCGTTAGACGCTGCGCGTAAGTCGCGAGGCTCTGACACGTAGCTTCAATTTGCCAGGGGCGTTTGTTTCATGAGAGCATCGCCCCTGGCAAATTTTATGCTCGTCTTCTACTTCTTCGCATCCATTGTAATCTTCCTCGGTCTCGTCTCGCTTCGCGGAGGCTTCTACTATCTGGCACACTTTCGCCGCGAGCTTTCTAAAAAACAGGCATCTTACGCGCCGCCCGCTACAGTCATAGCGCCGTGTCGCGGGCTGGATCAGGGATTCAAAGAGAACATCGCGGCGCTCTTTCATCAGGACTATCCTTCCTTTGAAATCATCTTCGTCACGGACTCTGCTGAAGACCCTTCGCTCGCGCCGGTGGAAGAGGTGCGCCGTCAATTTTCGGGCCCGGGCTTTCCGCCCTCAAGCATTCGCATAGCGGGCAAGGCCGCCGAGAGCGGGCAGAAGGTTCATAACCTGATAAACGCCGTGCGCGCGGCTTCCCCCGAGAGCGAAGTCTTCGTCTTCGTGGACACGGATGCGCGGCCCGCCAGAGACTGGCTGCGCTCGCTGGTTGCGCCGCTCGGAAGCGAAGAGGTGTGCGCGGCAACTGGTTACCGCTGGTTTGTGCCGGTCAGGGGCGGGCT
>DASVVZ010000230.1:0-8381 GCA_036389875.1 Pyrinomonadaceae bacterium | reverse complement strand
TCGCGCCTGAACCTTTGAGATTATAGGGATTGCTTGATGAATGTCTAGCAGGCGGGGCGATGTGTAGCGGGGCGTGAAAGGCGCATACTCTGCCCCACAGGGAGCAGAGTATGCGCGGCTGTATGGTTCTGTGCTTACAGGTTTGAGCCTGAGCGCAGGAGGCTGACGTTGCCCGAGGCGGATGAGAGGCGCAGGCTTCTTGAGCTGTTGCCTAATCGACCGCTGGCGCGCTCGCCGGGGCCGTACTCGCGCTTCTCCACCTGTAAAGGAAAGTCTGTGCGAAGAGAGCCCGTGGTGCTGGACATCTGCACGCTGCCGTCCAGGTCGGCCGGGGCGCTGACGCGCACGTCGCCGGAGGCCGACATGAATTCCATGTTGCCTGTGCCTTCGAGGCGCGTTATCTGCACGTCCACATTTCCGCTTGCGCTCTTGGCGGAGACGGTGCCGGTCACGTTCTTAACAATCATGTCGCCGCTCGCCGTCGCAGCGTCAATCCTGCCCGATACGTCGCTGATGGTGACATCGCCGCTGGCGGTGTTGGCTTTAAGGTCGCCGGTTAGCGAAGATATGTTGATGTCGCCGCTGGCGGTTAAAATCTTGTTGAAGTCGTAGCGGGTGTTGCGCGGCACCTGTAGCTCAAAACGCACGCTCGCGTCGCAGTTGCAGTCGCGCGCGTATTCAACGCCGACCGAAACGCTGTTCCCACTGCTGGTGTCTTCTATAGTCACCTTGTCACGGTCGCGCCCTTCCTTGAATCCGTTGACGATGACGGCGTTGCCATCGTAGCCGCGCACGTTTACGTCGCCCGAAACGTTGCGTATGTTGATTGAGCCTCCGGCGCCGAGACTGTAGCTCCTTTGAAAATCCTGCGCCGTCGCTTGCGCCACGAACGCGCACAGAAGGAAGGCAAGCGCTGCTGCCATACGGGTCATGCTTCTCATCTTATTAACGCTCCTCTTTTTGTAGTTGCAGTTCTGATTTAAGGACGAATCGCTGCTTTCAATCAGGTAAACACCGCGAAGAAGCGTTTCATGGCAATTAATTCAAGGCCGCTGTTTTGAATTGCGGTCTGGCGCGGTTTTCGTGAGATAATTGGAGCGCTTTCCAAAAACTTCAAAATTTTATTCGAGAAGAGGATTATTGGACATGAAGCGTCTGGCAGTTTCATTGAGCATTCTCCTGATTGCGCTCATGGCGGCTGTGTCTGCGCATGCACAGGCCAAGCCGCTCACTATCAATGACCTACTCAAGATTCGTCGCGTGGGCGACCCGCAGTTGTCGCCTGACGGGCGCTGGGTGGCATACACAATCTCTGACCTCAACTGGGACGCCAATCGCCGCGTCACGCAAATTTACCTGATCTCCGCCGACGGCGGGGAACCCAAACAGTTGACCAACGCGCCGCAGTCATCATCCACTCCGCGCTGGTCGCCCGACGGCAAGCGACTGGCCTTTATCTCTGCGCGCGAAGGCGGCCCGCAGGTCTGGACGATTGACATAGCGACGGGCGAGCAGAAGAGGGTGACGAACATCTCTACGGGAGCAAGCGATCCAGTATGGTCGCCTGACGGGCGCATGATAGCCTTCGTCTCAGACATCTATCCCGAATGCGCCACGGATGACTGCAACCGAAAGCGCGAAGAGCAGGCTGAATCCGGCAAGGTTAAGGCGAAGATAGCCGACCGGCTGCTTTTTCGTCACTGGAACACGTGGAAGGAGGGCAAGCGGACGCATGTCTTCATAGCGCCTGTGGATGGCTCGGCCCCTGCGCGTGACATGACTCCGGGTGATTACGACGCTCCGCCTTTCAGCCTTGGCGGCCCAAGCGATTACGCCTTCTCGCCCGACTCCAAGGAACTGGTGTTCGCGCGCAACACGGACAAGGTCGAAGCAACGAGCACGAACGGCGACCTCTTCATTGTCCCCGTCACAGGCGGTGAGCCGCAGCGCATCACCGGCAGGAACCTTGGAGCAGACCTTTCGCCCGTCTATTCGCCCGACGGCCGCTTCATAGCCTATCGCTCGCAGGCGCGCGCGGGCTTTGAGAGCGACCGCTGGCAGTTGATGCTCTTTGACCGCAAGAGCGGCCAGGCGCGCTCATTGACGGAAAGCCTGGACACGAGCGTCGAGAGCATTACTTTCACGCCCGACGGCCAGAGGATTTATCTCACGGGCGCTGAGCGCGGAAAGCAGCTCGTCTACACAGTGCCGACCGCTGGCGGCGCAATCACAAGACTCATCACGGACGGCTTCAACGACGATGTGAAGATTAGCAGCGACGGCAAGACGCTTGTCTTCTCTCGCATGACTTCCGTCATGCCTACGGAAATCTTTCGCGCCAGCGCGGACGGAACCAATGTGGTTCAGCTGACGAAGACCAATGATCTTTCGGCTTACGGCATGAAGCCAGCCGAAGAGGTGACGTGGGCAGGGGCGGGCGGCACCAAGGTCTCCGGCTACGTGGTAAAGCCCCCGGATTTTTCTCAGACGAAGAAGTATCCGATGATTGTGCTGATTCACGGCGGGCCGCAGGGAGCGTGGAACGAGAACTGGGGCTATCGCTGGAATCCTTACGTCTTCGCTTCGGCGGGCTACGTGGTCTTTATGCCGAACCCGCGCGGCTCTACGGGCTACGGCCAGCAGTTCACGGACGACATTTCCGGCGACTGGGGCGGCAAGGCTTACACGGACATCATGAACGGCGTGGCGCACGTTCTGGGCCTCGGCTACGTTGACAAGGAACGGTTGGGAGCGGCCGGCGGCTCCTACGGCGGCTACATGGTGAACTGGATAGAGGGGCATAACGACGACCCGCGCTTTCAGTTCAAGGCGCTGGTCTCGCACGCCGGCGTCTACAATCTTGTCAGCATGTACGGCGCTACCGAAGAGCTCTGGTTCACGGACTGGGAATTCAAAGGCACGCCTTGGGACAACCCGGAGATGTACGCGCGCTGGTCGCCGCACATGTTCGTGAAGAGTTTCAAGACGCCCATGCTGGTCGTGCACGGCGAGCTTGATTACCGTGTGCCCGTAGGCGAAGGGCTGCAACTCTTCACCGCTCTGCAACGACGCGGCGTGGATTCAAAGCTCCTCTACTTCCCGGACGAAGGCCACTGGATACTGAAGCCGCACAACTCCGTGCTCTGGTACAACACCGTCATGGACTGGTTCGGCAAGTACCTGAAGCCTACAAGTTAAGCGAATTTTGTGGGGGCATGGATTGTCCGCACCGGCCGCAAGACAATGGCAAAATAGGCGCTCATTCAGCATTGAATGAGCGCCTATTTCATTTGCTTAATGCACGGCGTGAAGGGGGTTCTTGCCCCTGACCCTGCATTTAAATTACTTCCTCGCCAGCACTACGGGCGCTTGCTCAGTGGCGCGTATGCGCTCGAAGAAGCTGCGGACGGACGGGTATTGCTCAACGGGGATGGTCATAGCGCGCATGAAGAGCGTCCGCGTGAAGAGAAGCTGGCCCTCCTTGACCTCGTAGGTCGCCGTGTAGTTGCCAAACGGAGTCTCTACTTTCAGCGCGTCCGGCACCTCGTCCACCTCAAAGCCTGCTGGCAGCTGCACGCGAACGGTCTCGGTGAAGGCGTTGGATTTGAGGACGACGGGCGCTTTGCGAGAGCTTTTCGTCAGGGCGAGCGCGTCCAGGCGCGAGACTATGGCGGGCTTGAAGATGAGCAGCCTGTCCTGCATCGACTGCGCGTAGCGCTCCGCCGTGAAATCAACGTCGAGCGCAAAGCGGCCTTCAAGACGGTCGTCTACAGGCTCTATCCTGTTCACCTTGGCGCTTGCCGCGCCCGTGGTAATCCAGGTCTCAATCACCTTCATGTAGTCCGAGCGCGAAAGGGTGCGAAATATCCCGCGCTCGAAGACGGCGGCCTGCCCCTGCGACCTCTCCCTGACCTTCGCAGTGATAGAGCCTTCGGGCGTGAGCACCACTTCGGCCTGTCTCTCAAGACGATTCGCTTCCGGCGGCGTAGTCGGCATGCGAACGAGCGAGCCATTATCGCCGGCAGCCACGAGCGCGAAGCTACCCTGCTCGTGAAACGGCAGATCGCCGACCGTGGTGTTGTCGTCGGTCGCGTCGAACATCAGAAGACGGCCCAGCTTCGCGTGCTCGACAACGGTCGGCAGAACAGTCTCTTTGCCGACCTGCACGGCTATGATGGCGTGGTTGAACTGCGTGGGGCTTGGCCATTCTTCGCGCACAAAGGTGGGGTCGCCGGAGAAGATAAGCACAGGATAGGAGTTAATCTTGACGGCCTTGAGCATGGCGCGCATCAGGTTGGCTTTGTCCTTGCAGTCGCCGTAAGACTTGGCGAAGACCTCTGTGGCCGTGTGCGGGCGGAAGCGCCCTATGCCTATCTGAATCGAGATGTACTGCAAGCCCTGCACGTAGCGCGCAATGGCGCGTATCTTCTCAAGCTCGGTTTTCGAGCTGGCCGTCAGGTCGCGCGCCTTCCCGGCTATGGCGTCGTCCAGCGTCACCTGCGGGTCTGCCAAATCCGTGTACCAGCGCGAAACGTCAGTCCACGAATCGAAAGTTCGTGCGGCCGCATTCGCGGCCGATGCGGGCGAGTAGGTGACGGCTATGCGAGGCGCAAGATTCTCGGCTGAAGGGCTCATGGGCTCTCGCTCAATCGGAAGAAGATTACGCTTCTCCCATGTATAGCTTGAACCCTGAACCGTCGGCTCCACCTTCTGTGCGCTGTTGAAGGTCACGGAGGATGCGCGCCAGCCCGCGGGCAGGTTGACCGTGTAGCGCGAAACGAGCGTCGGCAGAAGGTGCGTCGAGACTCTGCCCTGAAAAGGCCAGATGTCCTGGTTGAAGAAGGCGCGACTTTCGGTCGTCACCTGATAGCCGAAGACGGAGCCCACGTCCGCGAAGTCCGTGGCGTCAATCATCTTCACGCGCGACTCGTTATAAACGTCGTTGAGGTCTGCCACGCGGTCAATGATTTCGTCCTTGCCGAACTTTTTGACCACGCCGCCGGGTCTTATAAGCCAGGCGCGCATCTCTTTCACCCTGCCCGAATCGGTCTCGTAGAATTCGTTGGCCTGCGCGAGCATGCGCCCTTCGCGCACCAGCACGCGCACCGCGTAGGTCGTAGTGGTAGTGATGCGCCCGTCTTCGCCAACGGCCACGACCTGCTCGTCCAGGAGCACTACGGCGGGCACGTCCTTTTCATAAGAGGGGGCCTGCGAGCTTGCGGCCTGTTGAAGCCACTGCGGAACATCATCGCCAGGCGCTGCCGACGAAGGGCTCGCCGCCAGTAGAAGAAACGCCACCGCGCACCCTAAAGCCTTGAGTTTCATGTGAGTCTTTTCCTTTATAAAGGTAAGAGACCGGGGCGGTAGAAACTGTCTTCTACCGGCCCCCAACCTACGGCCTCTTTCGCTTCCTATTGCGTGCTCGCAGTAGCGCCCTGTTGTTTGAGGGCGATTGTGTGATTGTCTCTTTCGCTGAGCGTGTCGAAGACCTGCTTCAACTGCGGGTAGGAGGCGACAGGGAAGAGAATGCTGTCCTGGCCGCCGAAGAAGAACTTGCGCCTCATGATGAGGGTGCGCGTGTCCTGGGTCGTCATCAGCTTCATGTCAAAGCCTGCAATTCTTCCGGCGTTGAAGGGGGCGGGCGCTTCCGGGTTGTCCAGCGCGTAACCTGCCGGAAGGTCTATCGTCACGTTGTCCTCTTCAGACCATCCGTAGCGGAAGTAAATCGGATAGCGGCGCGCGGTCGTCTGGAAAAGCGGCGACACGCCCTTCTCGAAGAAGGAGGGCTGAATAAAGAGGCGCTTTCCCGTGCGCTGTGCGTAGCCGAGGACTTTAATCTTGAACTCGTAGACGAAGGGCTTTTCAGGGTCCGTCACGTTCTCGATTTTTATGTCCGACACTTCGGCCGTGCTCAGGCGCTCCTTAATCAGGTTGCGCAGCGTCTCTTCGCGCTCGGCCTCGGAAGCTTCGTCGTTCAGCTCCTTCTGGTCTGCGCCGAGGTGGCCCGTGTATTCTATGCGAACCGTGCCTTCGAGCGTCCCGTCTTCCGTCAGGCGCAGTCTGGCCGTCCTCTTCTCAACCGATTTCTCAGGCCCCGAAAGGGGCGTCGTGACGAAAACTGACTTCTTCTCTTTCGCGTCCAGAACCAGCACGTCCTGTCCCTCAGACCTCCAGGGCAGCATGCCGAATGGGACGTAGCGACTGGCGGGGTCGAAGAACCGCCAGCCGTCCGGCATGCGCACAGCCACGGCGTGCTGCGTCATGAAGTAGCCGGTCGTAATCTCTTTGTCGAAGAAGATGCGGCTGCGGTCGCCCATCTCGACTATGCTGGCGTCAAGACCTGCGGCGTTGGCCATCGCGGCGAACAGCATGTCTATGTCTTCACCCGTGCCCTGGCCGCGCTTGATGGTGTCGGCGGGCGACTTGTTGGTCTTGATTTTGGCGCGGTCTTCCGGCGTCATGCCAACCGCGTCGTCGTAGATGTTCTTGATTTTGGTGCGAACGTACCTGTCTATGCGCTGTAGCTTCTCTTCGGACGTAGAGGCATCTCCCACGACTTCGGCTGTGGCGCGCTTGACCTCATCGTTGACTTTAAGATCGGGCTGGTGAACGTCGTAAATCAGCTTTCCCCAGATGGCCCAGAAGAGCATCGGCGGAGCCTGCGACAATTCCTTGCGCGAGTAGTAGATGAGCATCCAGCTTCTCACCTGGTCGGCGGGCGGCATGCGCGGCTCCTCGCGGAAGGCCGGCATGTTCCTCATGGTGACGCTGTAGAAGCCGTTCTTCTCCTTCTCAATCGGCGGCCTTTCGCCGTTGAACATCTGCATCCTCAGAATATTAAAGATGTCAGAGGCGAAGGGCTTGACGTAGTACTTGACCTGCTGCACGGGAATCTCGCGCTGAAACTCCAGGCTCAGGTTGTTAGCCCAACTGTTGCTCAGGGATTCGCGCCAGCGATACTCGATAATCACGCCCGGCTCTATGCCCGGCAGGGCGAAAGACTTGACCTTCTGCTTGACGCCGCTCGTGCGCAGCACCTCTCGCTCGAAAATATCCTTGGGGTTGAGCTCGATGATTGAGCCGTCCGCCTTGATGGTGCGAGCTGCTATCTCCTTGACCTTGATCTCGCGGCCAAAGATTTTACCGAAGGGGATGTCCACCTTGCTGAAGGCTTCTTTGCCGCGCTCGTTGAAGATTTTGACGCGCAGGTAGTGGTTGAAGACCAGCGAGCCTTCATCGGAATCGTCCACGCGAACCTCCCAGAAGATGGCTTCAGCGTCGGCGTCCTTTTCGACCACAGGCTCCTTGAGCGTCAGCTCCGAAGGGTCAACAGGCTTCCATTCCCTGTCGCCTGCGGCCAGGACAGGGGCAGCCAAAAATATAGATAGAGCCGCGAACGCGATGAGCGAGCGCGTCAGTGCCGAGGGGAATCTCATGAAATATTACCTTTCTCAAGCGAGCAGAAGCGACGGGCGCAGAAGTTCTTGCTTGAATCTGGAATTTGAGGTTTTACAGGTATATCGCGCGAATGTTTTTGGAGGGCGCGAAGATTCTGTTACGTCTGAACCGACTCTCCGGCATTGCTAATCCGAAATCTCGGAGAACCGGCGAAGGAATTGTATAACCCAATGGAACCGATTTTGTCCAGACGAAAATCAGGCAAAAGCAGAAGAAAACAGGACAAAGGTCAGGACAGGCCCCGGCGGGCCGTGAATCCGAGCCAGATTCAAAGCCCGATAGCACTGTCCCGACTTTTACTGTTTACCCCCTGTCTTTATTCGACGCGTTCGGGCGGGGGAAGAACGGCTGAGAACTCTTCTACGAAGCGGCGCGCGTATTCATCCAGCAGTTCCGTGACGCGCTCGTGCCTGGCGGAGCGCACGACGAGCCCCACGTGATGGCGCTTTCTGACGCGGTAAACAATCTCCGGGTCTGTGAAGGCGGAAGTGTCCGGGTGCTCCTGGCGCGAAAGCGAAAGCGCAATGCCCGCGTACTCCTTTCGCAGAGGCTCTACGCGGACGGGCTCGCGGCCTGCCAGAATCTCTATGCGCGCCCATTCGTGCCAGATGTTAACGCCGCTGGCGGCCTCCAGAACCTCCGCTATGAAGGCCCCGCCGACACGTGCGGCTATCTCAAGAAAATAGAACTCGCCCGTCTCAGCGCTCTTGATGAACTCGGCGTGCGTTGCGCCGCGCACGAGCCGCAGGCTGGAAACCAGCTTACGATTGAGCTGAAGAAGCTTCTTCTCGTCGGCCGAATTATGCTTGACGGTCTGCGAGATAAAGACGCCGCCTTCGTGCGCCACGTTCATAGGCGGGCGGCCATAGCGGTTGGCCCCGGCGAACAGCACTCGCCCGCCTTCAACGAGCGAATCTACGTGA
>DASVVZ010000229.1:0-11580 GCA_036389875.1 Pyrinomonadaceae bacterium | reverse complement strand
CCGCCTCGGAAAATTTTTATTGGAGGGGCGGGAAGAGAATTGGCATAATTGACCGACGGTTACGGAGCAGGTGAAAGCAAGCGCCCGGAAGCATCTCAATTATTGAGGCTTAATTGTAGCCGCCGGATCTATTCGCCGCCCGGCAAAGCCTCCGCCAGCTTAAGTATGCAGCGTTGATTTTTAAGCTCCCCGATGAACGAGACTGCAAACGCAAATCAGATGGACGCTCTACTGCTGCCATACCTGGGGGCAGAGGATGAGGCGGAGTCTCAGACGCTTCTGACCGAGCTTGTCAGGACTGAGGCCGACCCTGTGATTCTTGGCATCATAGGCCGCAAGCTGCAAGTCTCATTAAACGGGGATAGGCAGACGCGCGCCGCACAGGATGCCGAAGACGTGCGCAGCGAGGTTCTCTTGCAGGTGCTCTCGCTCGTCGGCGGCCTTAAAACAGACAAAGAGACCGCAGCTATAGCGAACTTTCGCAGCTACGTGGCGGTCATGGCCCACAACGCCTGCCACGAATTTCTTCGTCGCAAATACCCTGAGCGCTGGCGGCTGAAGAACCGTCTACGCTATCTGCTTACGCATCAGCCTGGCTTCGCCCTGTGGGAAAATGAACAGGACGAATGGCTCTGCGGCCTCAAAGAGTGGCAGGGAAAGAAAAATTGGCAAAGGGGCGAAAGGCGCCTTGCTGATTTGCGCGACGACACGTCTGCTGCTGCGGAGCGGCTGGGGCTGCCGGGGCGCAATGTGCAGCTAATGAATCCTGCTGAGTTAGTCGCCGCGCTCTTTAAGCATGTCGGCAGGCCTGTGGAGTTTGATGAGCTTGTCAGTACGGTCGCAGCTCTTCAGAGTATAAGAAGCCCTTCTGTCGATGCAGGCTACGATGATAATGAGGAGACGGATGACGCATACGAGGGTCTCGTCGATGCCGGAAGCGATATCGCGGGCGAATTGGAGCAGCGCCGCTACGTGGAGAAGTTGTGGAGGGAAATCTGCGAGCTGCCCCTGCGACAACGTGCGGCGCTTCTCTTAAATTTACGGGACGATAAGGGCGGAGATGTGATTGCGCTCTTTCCCATGCTGGGCGTGGCAAGCCTGCAACAAATTGCGTCAATGCTGGAATTGCCGGCCGAAGATTTCGCGGCCCTCTGGCACGACCTGCCGCTGGACGATGCGGCCATAGCCGAGCGGCTCGGGCTCAAGCGCCAGCAGGTTATAAACTTGCGTAAAAGTGCCAGGGAAAGACTTGCCAGACGCATGAGGGAGTTTTAGGAGGCGTCATATTAAAGTCAAAAAAAATGCTGTAGCAAATGGACGCGGAAGGTAATAAGAGGGGCTTTTCTACCTCTTAAATAATCGAGGGGAGTATGTCAGAGCATTTTTCAACAAGACAGGTAGAGCTTTATCTTGAGCGCAGGCTGACGCCATCAGAGCTGCTGGCGGCGGATGACCATCTGGCCGCGTGCGGGGCCTGCCGGGAGAAGCTTGTTCGGGCCAGAAAGCCAGAGGCGCTGGTGGCCTCGGTACGCGCGAGCCTTAATGCCGAGGCTGGTAAGGGGGCGAAACATCTGGACTACGAACAGCTTGCCGCCTACGTTGATGATGAAGTGGACGACGTAGAGCGTGAGATTGTTGATAGTCACCTCTCATTCTGTGGGCAGTGCGGGGAAGAGATGCGGGATCTATTTGCCTTCAAGGAGACCCTCAACAGGTCGCCCCAGGTGGAATCAACAGCTCGGGCGGCTCCGGGCTTTCTGGAAAGATTCCTCTCCCATGTACGTAGTTCTTTTCTTATAAGACCGGTTGGATTAGCGGGCGGCCTTGCCGCTCTGACGCTGGTCGCGCTCGGCATCACCATGTGGTTGGTATGGAAATCTTCTTCGAATAGGCCGGTACCTGCGGAGATGGCTAAAACTCAACCCTCACCTGCGATGGCTGAAACGCAATCGTCGCCAGCGCCTGCCCCTACCGCTTCGCAGCCGCAGGAGAAGCAGCAGAAAGTAGAACCGGTAAGTCCTGCGGCCACTCCGCAGAGATTATCGCCCCCCTCAAATCGCGAGCAGGGGACGGTTTCGCCTGTGCCAAAGGAGGAGGTAGTAGTACTTAATGACGGCGGGCGCAAGCTGATGTTGGATAATCAGGGGCGGATTCAGGGTCTTGACGGACTGTCACCCCTGGAACAACAGTCTATACGCACCGCTCTTTTGAAGGGAGATGTAGAGACCTCTTCGGAGCTTGCTGGTCTGGGAGCCAGAAATGATGCGGCGCTCATGGGCGCGCCGGGCAGCAAAACCTCTTTCGGCTTATTAAGCCCGGTCGGGGCCGTAGTCAGAACTGATACTCCAACATTTCGCTGGAACGCTCTGGAAGGCGCGACGGAGTACACGGTCAAAATTTTCGATTCCGGGTTTAATAGAGTGATGACGAGCGGCGCGCTCTCCAAAACGGAATGGACTGCGCCACGCGCCCTGGCTCGCGGGTCAGTTTATAGATGGCAGGTGACTGCACTGGTCGAAGGCAAAGAGATTCAGGCCCCGCTGCCGCCCGCCCCGGAGGCGCGCTTCAGAGTGCTCGGGCGAGCGCAGGAGGAAAGCCTCAGGCGGGCCGAAAAATTATACGCCCGGTCGCACCTTGTGCTCGGAGTGTTTTACAGTCGCGCTGGCCTTCTGGACGAGGCCGAAAGAGAGTTCCGTGCGCTTCTCGCCGCCAATCCCAATTCACAGATTGCGCGAAAGCTACTGTTAAATATACAGATGCTCAAAGAGAAGAGATAAGAAGTATTCCTGCCGCATCTAAAGGCAAATCTAGAGAAAAGTGTCTCACAACCACTCTATCTCCAGCCGCCTTTCACAGAGATTCATGCCTCTCAATCAGCGCAGTCTGACTCCTTACGACCCGGACTGATTCTCGTTCCAGCCTTACGAAAGCCCGTCCAGGTCATAAAAAAGTCACATCCGGGTCAGGCCCGCGTCATTACGGCAAGCCCTTGAGAGGCTTAAAGTGTGCCGCATGTTCGGACGAGATTCGCGTCGGACAAAGCTTAAAACCGCAGGCAGCGAAAGTGAAACGAAGCCGCCGGTAACTCTGTTGACATTCTCCGCGCATCACTTCTCATGGATTGCTCTAAGACTCTTCGAGCGCGGCACTGCTGCATAACGTTTCTCGCTGCTTTCTGGAGGCAGATTGATGAACAAATCTCTACGCTTCAACTCCCAAAAACTGTTGTTTGCCGCTCCCCTTACTGCCGCCGGTAACAGGGCGCAAGTAGCCCCCCGGCCTGTTGAAAGCATCAGGCCGGTTGACAGGCTCCTGCCGGCCCTGTTAGGGGCAACCGATTCCGCCGAGTATGAAGAGGCGCTTGTGCTTCTCCTGGTGACGCATGCACAGCCTATTATCAAATCCATCATCAGAAAGAATCTGCGCGTCTCTTTAAGCGCCACGGACGGGCGCTCGGAAAATCAGGATGCTTTGGAATTGAGCGCCGAAATACAGACCCGGGTGTTGCAAGCCCTTCGGAGGATAAGCGCTGGCCGCGGGCAGGTAATTGGTAATTTCCCCGGTTACGTCGCGACAACGGCGCACCACGCCTGTCACGAATTTCTGCGCCGCAAATATCCGCAACGCCATAGCCTGAAGAATAAATTGCGCTACATCATAGAGCGTCACGAGGCGCTGTCGGTGTGGGAAAGCGACGGCATCACCCTATGCGGGATGAGCGTCCTGCGCTATCAAAAGAAGGCCCCGTTAACCGCAGCACAACTCAGTCAGCTACTGGAAACTGCAAGTAATGTTTACGGGCCTGTGGCGACGCAGGATAATCTGCGAGCACTGCATCTTCAAGGCTTAGTGTTTGAGTTATTCAGTAAAGCCGGGGCACCCGTAGAACTGAATAACCTTGTATGCGCGGTCGCGGATTTACTGGAGATTAAAGACGACTCGGCGGACACAAAAGCGAAGGGGGACGACGAGGACGGCGGGCGCTTTGAAACGCTTTCGGATGAAAGCTCAAATCACTATCTAAAGCTGGAAGGCCGTCTTTACCTTGAGCGACTATGGTCTGAGATATGTGCGCTGCCGGTCAGACAACGCGCCGCGATACTTTTAAATTTAAGAGACCCGCAGGGCAACGGGCTAATACACCTGTTTCCCATTACGGGAGTGGCGACGATGCGCAATCTAGCAGACGCCCTTGAGATGGCGGCAGATGAGCTGGCCGGGTTGTGGAATGAGCTCCCGTTAACAGACGCCGCAATCTCTTCTAGACTACAAGTTACACGCCAGCAAGTCATCAACCTGCGCAAGTGCGCCCGCGAACGATTGGCCCGGCGCATGAGAACTCTTTGAACAAGGCTGTCGCGCGGAGCAGCTTTGTCTCAAAAAGCTGTATTGAAGGCGCACCGGATTAAAGTTTATTCCATATAGGTGAGAGGTCAGGGCGTGAGCAGCGTTTCACTTAACGGGCGGGCGACTATGTCTCGTAAAAATTCAGGCTTAGGCATTGCCTCTGTTCTCATTGGCATCCTTACGCCTCTCTTTATCATTTCCTTGTTTATATTCTCTCTCTCTCTGGACGCATTTCTTAATGGTTACCAACAGCAGGACTCCAATTTGATTTTAGGGCTATTGATAATCTCTGTCCCGCCTCTGAGCCATTTCGTGGGATTGATTCTGGGAGTTGCCGGGGTTCGTCAAACAGAGCGTAAGAAGCTGTTTCCAGTTCTGGGAATCATTATTAACGGCCTATTTCTTTTATCGGCTGGCGTTCTGGTAGTTCTAATTATTCTCATCCTCTTCAAATCATTGGGAAGCTTTCATTAACGCCGTGCCTGATGGCTCATTTAACTGAAGCGGAGATTGAATAACTTTTATGCTCGATAATTGCTTTGCGGCCTGTTACATTCGCGCCTGAGGTTAATTCGGGCTTCAGGTTCGGATTTCTCCTGTCATGTTACCGAACTGAATTTTAGTGTCTGCGGTTAAAGTAAAGCTACGGCCCGGCTCCACGTCCTTCACCTCACCCTCCGCGTTAGTTATAACCCACCTGACCTGCGACAGGTTCTTCAAACCCCAGATGGCAGGATTCGTAGGATGTTGTGAGATGGCAGCGACCGGGCCTGAGAAGTCGTAAAGCTTCTGGTCATCTACGTGATGCGGGAAGAGCCGCGTGTCGTGATTCAACATGACGATCGACTTGCCTATGCGTATGCGCGGCGGCAATCGCAACTGCGCTGCGCAAGACCAGCAGAGGCCGGGATTGCCGCCGCGTGCCTTGAGCGCCTCGCTGTCATAAAAATTTTCTAGCCCGCAGTGATGACAGTAAAAAATGGCGTCGCGAAGCCTAACCATCGCGCCGCGCCATTCGCTCTCCCTCACGCGCCCGTGAAGCGGCTCGCGCATCCCCACTGTAAAAGCCCGGGTGAAAAGGTCTCGCAGGAACTGGGGGTAGATGCGCCAGAAGGCCAGGGCATTATCGTGTATGCCAGGGACGGGCGCGTTTGAGTTGTCAGCCGGGTCGAAGATAAAGAGCGGCTCTGTCCCGTAGAGCTTCGTCATTGCGGGCAGGTCGAGGCATTTGATCTCCGTCTCTTTACGCCCCTCCAAAGGATGCGCCACCATCAGCATGTAGAAGACGAGCACGGATAGAGAGAAGAGGTCGGTCTGCGTGCTGGGTACGGCTTCGCCTCGCACGACTTCAGGCGCCATGAAACGCGGGGTGCCGAGCACGCCCAGCACACCGGCCCCGTCCACAGAGACGTTATCGTTGTCGGCTATCAGAATGTCGCCGTTATCGGGATCGAAGAAAGCGTTGCCGAAGGAGATGTCGCGGTAGCACAAGCCCTGCGAATGAAGCAGCAGGTAGTTGTGCGAGAGGTTAAGGCCGGCGGTGGCGAGCGCGCGAAACGTAGGCTCTATGCGCCGCTTCATCAGGTCAACTATGTTCTTGAAGCGCGGTGGCCTGAGCGGCATGACGTAGCCAAAGCCGGGCACGCCTGCGGCTTCCGTAACTTCCATCGGCCAGAGAAAATGCTCGCTCGGCGGGCCCGACCTTACCAGTAGCTCTATAGCCGCGCGCTGCTCGGGCGTTCCCATCTTCGGGAAGAACCATTTGACCGCGACCGCCTCGCCGCCGAGCGTTGCCTTATAGACTTCACCCTGTCCGCCAGCGCCCAGCAATGTGTCTATCACGCAGTTCATTCCTGAAGGCTGGCAGCGTACGCTCTGACCCGGCCTGAGCATTTGATCCATTCGGCTTTCTCCCCTTTTGATTAAGCTGGATATATTACGGGCGAAGGCTCAAACCTCGCGCGTGCGTTCCGCCTCGACGAATGCGCCGTCCTCAACGTCCCATGGCCCCAACAGGTTGTTCGTTAAGTCGCTATCCTCTACGCTGACGGCGCCGCCCTCGCTGACCTTTACGGCGACCTGCCCGTTGTCGTTGACGTGGCAACCGCGTAGCGCGGCCACAGCTCCCGCACCGATTGCCACACCCGATTCGGCGTTGCTCTTAATCATGCATCTTTCCATCAGGGCCTTACCCCCTTCGCGCACGAAGAGGCCGAAACTTCTACCCTGATGAATCTTGCAGTCGCGCGCCACCAGGTTGCCGCGCGTCGTCACGGCTATTTCGGACTCGCTGTGTCCGAAGAGATCGCAGCTCTCAATCGTGGCATCGCCGCCTCTGTGTATGAAGAGGCCGGAATTCTCGCCTTCGTAGATGCTACAGCTCTTCATGTTGAGCTTTCCATCGTCGCTCACTCCGACCCCAGCCAGGCGGTTAAAGTAGACGGCGCATGATTCTACGACCGCCCTGGCGTTGTCCCACACGACAAGCCCGGCATTCCCGCCACTATAAATTTTACAGCGCCTGACGATGGCGCGAGCGTCGCGCGTGATTGCCACTCCGACATTCCCGTTGCCGAAGATTTCGCACTCTTCGACTATCCCGGTTGAGCCGCCAAAGAAATAGATTCCCGAATCAACCCCGTCATGTATGCGGCACCGGCTGATCGTCGCTTCGGAGGTAGAGCCATGTACGGTCACGGACGAGAGCGTGTCGGAGGTTACATCGCAGTTGTCCAAAAGTAGCTTGCCGCGCGGGACGTCAACTGCAAAAAAACTTGAGCCGCCGCTATGACCACCGCGCCCGCGAAGTGTGAGACCCTTCACGGACGCGCTGTCGGTACGCATTTGAATGCAGCTTGAAGCGACGCCGCGTATGACTATGTCTTCAACAGGGCCGTCGCCCACTATCTCGACAGGCCTGTCTATAATGACGCTCTCGTTATAGAGGCCCGGCCGGACAACGAGCCTGGTCCCCGGCGCGGCCCGCTCCATGGCCTCTACAATACTCGTGTACTGGCCATCGCCTTTCGCAGAGATAATGATAGAGGCGACCGAAGATGCCGGGGCAGTCGCCTTCGTCGCTTGCGTGGGTTTGGCGGGCGCTGCAGCCGTCACCACTGCTTCGACGGCTACTCCTTGCTCTATTACTTCAAGCTCCTCTTTCGACACCAGGCCGAGAGCGAAGGCCCAGGAAGAGACAGCCCACCGTGCGGCTGGTTCAGCGAGCGCTAGGTGGTCGCAGAGGCGCGTGGCCATGCGAGCCAGCAAGACCTCGCGCGGGGCGTTCGCCGGAGCCGAGAGTAAATCTGCGGGCACGCGCTCTTCAAGCGCCATTACCAGCACGGAAACTTCGCGGCGGTATTCGCCGCAATAATCTCTGAGCAGGCCCTCGCAACGGCGCGGGTCTTCTATAAGGGCGCGTCCATGGCGCGCGACGATATCGCGTAGCTTCTCTCGGGGAAGGTCGTTCATGCAGTATCACGTGCGCCTGGACTGTTACTACAAGGAGCGCGCACCTTCATTTTCCCTCGGCGGTCACAGAAGACTCTCCGGCATCGCCTGGATGCGCCGCGTCGAGCTCCGGCTCCGCATCAACGTGATTAACATCACCGCCTTGCGCCTTAACCGGTTCGGCCTGCGGAGCGGCTAGCGCCTCGGAGGTACTCGCCTTTGCGGTCTCCTTTTTCAACGCGTCCATACGACAGATGATGCCTAGAGTCGTGTCGTCACCGCTCCCCATGCGTGTCGCTTCCTCAAGCCATCCCTTAATGCTTTCACTAACCACATCGAAGCCGTCCGAGCGCATCATCTCCAGCAGGTCGCTCCCGACCTTCAGGAATCCGGCGCTGTCGGAGAAGGAATTGACGTAACCGTCAGTCGAGAGAAGAATCAGCGCCGGGCGCTCAGCCTCAAGCTTCTGAAGGCAGAAGCGAAAATCCTGCTCCGCGCCCTTAGAGCAAAGCGACGTGGTCTCGTTGGCGAAGAGACGCTTGTCTTCGGGCAGAGGGCGCGTCACCTCGCCGCTTTCGGAAACGGTCAGAATCTCGCCGTCGCCCAGTTGCAGATAGAGTATGAAGGACTCTTCGACGGCTACTGTCAGAGAAGTCGCGCCGTAGGCCAGAAGCGGATTCTCTTCGACCATCTTTCTGGCGCGCTCCCCGTCCCTTTGCGCCAGCTTCTCAAGCTCATCGCTGGAGAAGGGACTGCGTTTGAGGTCGGTCTCGACCGCCTCCCTCCACCTTTTGATGAACTCCTCGGCCAGCCACTCTTCGCCGCTACTGCCGATCTCTCTGGGGTCGAAAGCGCCGCGCGGCTCATCCAGAAAGTCACTGACGAGGCGCGTCCCCACCTTGACGGCGTATCTGGAGCCGCGGTCACTGCGGAAACACTTGTCGCTGCCGTGCCCGTCAGAAACCGATAGGATAATGGGAAGCCCACGGCCCGAGGCGCGCAGTTGCAGGATGGCGTCCTGATTAGGTATGCCGGCGCGAAGGTGCGACGCGCCGGGCACAGTCTCTCCAATAACCCGCCACTCGGCGGGGCGCACAGTTTCCGTCACCTGCCTGCTCCTTTACCAAACATCGTCGGGAGCCTGCTGGTTACCGGGCGCCCCTGTCGTGGGCTGCGTGCCGGTTCCGGCTTGAGCGGCAGGATCGGCGGGCGCTTGTGCCGGGTCTGTTGCGCCGACGGCACCCGTCGCTGGCGCTGCCGTTGGGATGGGTACGCCAGCGCCGGCAGGCGTGTCCGCCCCGCTGGCCGGTGAAGAGGCGGATTTGAGAACGGCCGTAGATGCCCACTTGATGTGCTTGACGAGCGCCTCGGGGCTGTTGGCCGCGAGCGGTTTTAATTCCGGGTTGCCGATAAATCTTTGCAGCACTTCCGGGTCTGCGTCGCGCCCTATGGAGATGGCGATGCGCACCGCCTTCTTGCCCCAGGGCTGGTCCATCAGGGCACGCAATCCGCTCTCGAAATCATCAGTCGGCTGGCCGTCCGAGATGAGCACCAGTACGGGCGGCAACGCTCGCTCGCTCATGGGCGGCATCTTCAACTGCTCTGCGACCAGCTCAAGCGCTTTGCCCATGTCCGTCTCGCCTTCTGCGGTCAGGTCCGCCCAGCCGAAATCCGCCACTGGCGTAGGTTGGGAAATGTGCCACTGCGCACCGTTTGAGAACTTGACGGCGCGCACCAGAACCTGAGCGTTCGGGTTGTCCTCCGCGACCTTGCGCATGTGCGGTATGGCCTCTCTGACCGCCGTGTTAAGCGCCTGAATCTTTCCGTCCTGCTCCATAGAGCCAGAGCTGTCTGCAATCCATATAAAATGAAGCGGCCTGGATGCCAATTCGCCGCCCGGTCGTCTGCTCATACCAGCTTCTCCTTTACCATCGTTCTAGATATTGATAGACAAGTCCTGTCAACGTTCACCGAAGTTCAGGTCTCATGTTCAGAGCCTCCCGCGCCCCAGGCCACCGGAGACTCGCCGATAATTACACGGTACAAAAAGGGGAATGAAGATAATATAGCAGATAATCCGCATCTAACCGGAGACCCGAAGCACATTGCCCCGAGAAAGGCAGCCGGCTAACGGCCTCGCCGTCTCCTGATTAGGAACAGCACGGCGATTATCACTACGATGGTCAGAATGCTGCCCGGCCAGATGTAGAATCCTCTGTCGCTGCTATAACCTCCCGCGACGACGCAGGCCGGTTGTGATAGCGAAAGCGCGAGCGCTAAAAGTAATATTCGCCGCATAATGACTTAATCCCCTCACGTGTGCGTTTTCTATACGAATAATGCTTGTCGAGCATGCTCTAGGCATGATGCGTGCCAGTTGACCGCTTTCGTCCGCATCGTATTACGCGCCGTGCTAATATAAGTAAAGTTCCGCTCAAAACAGGGGGTGACGAATGAGTATCAGAGACAAGTTTACGTCCGAGGAATGGAAAGGCCTGCTCAAGGCTCCGATGTTGGCCGCTTACGCCGTCGCAGGCGCAGCGCCCAGCCGGCAGGAGGACTTCGCGCGTGAAATGGCCGGGGTAGCCGAAGCTGTCATAGAAGTCGAACATAGCGTAGCTCAAGGCTCGCTGCTGGCTGAAGTAATTAATGACATCGTCGCCAACGCCGAAGATGAGAGTCGCGGTCAGACTGAGAAGCTCTCGCTTGATGAAGTTAAGGGCCGGGCGCTGGACACCTGCCGCGCGGTGAGCGATGCGCTGGAGACGAAGGTCAGTCCCGAGGAAGCGTACGAGTACAAGAGGTGGGTCTTAGTCGTGGCGGAAAAGGTCGCGAAGGCGGCCAAAGAAGGCGGCGTCTTCGGATTCGGCGGCGAGCAAATAAGCGGGAGCGAGGTCGCTACCATTAACGAACTCGGCGAGGCAATAAGGATTTAAGCCCCGGCTCCAAATGCCTCAAAAGCAAAGCTCGAAACGGAGGTCAGAGAATGATACGTGCGCAGCTGTCAGTAAACAATCGCTCAACAGAATGGCTCAGGCTAGTACTATTTATATCGCTCCTGCTTATAAGCCTTACGACGAGAGCGAGCGCCCAACAGGCATTGATTACTGTCAGCGATAGGCTGCCCGCTCCTTCTACTGCCAGCCAATCCTCCAGCCAGCAGGAAGAGGAGGAATTCATCAAGCCGAGCCGCCCGAGCGTAGCCAACCCGGCCGAGATACAGAAGCCGGGCGTGCTACAGATAGAGTACGGCTACGACGCGAACTTTCGCGGCGGCGAGTTCCGCACGCAGCAGACGCTCCCGCTCGCACTGAGGTTCGCAGCCACCAGCCGACTGCTCATAGAGTTTGATTTGGATACCGTTAAATCGGAGACGGACGAGAACGGCAGCCGCGAAACAGGAGTCGGCGACGCCCGGCTGGGCTTCCAGGTTGTCGCCCTTAAAGACACAAAAAGTCACCCCGCTCTGGCCTTCGCCTATTACGTCAAGCTGCCTTCCGGGAGTGAAGAGAAGGGCCTCAGCACCGGCCGCATAGACCACAAGATTATGTTGCTGCTGAGCCGGAAGTTCGGCGACACGGACATGGATATAAACCTGGCGTTTTTGAATGTCGGGCGCGAGGACTCCCTGCGTCGGGCGTCGGGCGGGCAGGGTGCTATCTCTTTCGCCTACGAATTTAAGAACAACTTCGGCCTGGAAGGCGAATTGTCGGGACAGAGCGTGGACGACGTGCAGCCGCGCGGTCTCTTCGCTCTGGGCGCTCTCACATACAAGGTGAACAA
>DASVVZ010000228.1:0-6621 GCA_036389875.1 Pyrinomonadaceae bacterium | reverse complement strand
CGCAGAGCGCCGCCCGCCTCAAACTCAGCGCTCACGCCTAATCCTTTGAGGCAGTCGAGAGTCGCGCCGCAGTCTTCGCCTGTAGAAAAGTTTTCCACGCGGGACGAGCCTCGCGCCAGCGCAGCCGTAATGGCTGCGCGGTGCGAGATGGCTTTGTCGCCGGGCAGGCTCAAAGCGCCTGTTATTCTTCGCGCCGGTCGGATTCTCATAGAGACAAAAGGATGAAGCCGCAAAGATAAAAGCGCAAGGCAAAAATCGGCTTCGACTTTCGCACCGTTAATTTCTTCTTTAGCTTAAACTGAGCTAATCTATACTTTTCTGCCTTCTTGACATGCGGGTGCGGGGCGTGTTACACCGTCGAACTATTCCGGTTCGCTTATCCGAAGCTTTATGTTTTGAAGCCCAAGCCCGCCGGAGAAGGGGCGCTTGGAAAGGCCACACTTATCTCGTGACCGAAGAGACGACTGAACTCGAACTTGAGAGCCGCATAGAATCAATAGCTGATGCCGCCGAAGTTGCAGCACAGGTGGTACGCCGCCTGGGGCTCGGCGACGAAGCGGCCTTCGGAGTCGATATGGCCGTGCGCGAGGCCGTCACAAACGCGGTCTTGCACGGCAACCGGCAGGATAAGACTAAGAAGGTGGACGTTAGCTTTCGCGGCTCCCCTGAGATGCTTGAGATAACGGTACGCGACCGTGGGACGGGGTTTGAGTTAGAGAACGTTCCAGACCCCACAGACCCGCAGAATCTTATGAAGGCTTCCGGGCGCGGCATTCTTTTCATGCGTACCTTTATGGACGACGTGGAGTACTCGCGTCACCCCGAAGGCGGAACCGTAGTCCGTATGACCAAGAGAAAATAGTGACGAAATTTTATCGGAGGAGATTTTCCCAAAATGGCTGAACTTGATATTAAAGAGCGTCAGGCCGGAGATGTAACCGTTCTGGACATGGATGGAAAGATAACGATTGGCGAGGGCTCGGTTGCGCTCAGGAGCGCCATTCGCCGCCTGCTCGAAGAGGGCAAGAAGAAGATTCTCCTGAACCTTGCCGGCGTCGGCTACATTGATTCGAGCGGCATAGGCGAGCTTGTATCAAGCTTCACGGCCATCAACAAGGAGGGCGGCCAACTGAAGCTCCTCAAGCTGACGCAGAAACTACAGGACCTGCTCGCCATCACCAAGCTGCTCACGGTCTTCGACGTTTACGACGAGGAACCTGAAGCGCTGAGCAGCTACAAATAAAAGTACTGAGTGATGAGTACTGAGTTAAGAGGCATTGCTTTTACTCAGTACTCATCACTTTGTTTCCGATGTTTCGCAAGACCCTGCGCCGTCTGCTCGCGATTGATGACCCGCCGGAGCGGACGGCGCTTGCTTTTTCCATAGGCGTCTTCATAGCCTTTTCGCCCTTTCTGGGCCTGCATACCATCCTTGCTACCTTCCTCGCCTTCGTCTTTCGCTTCAACAAGGTAGCCATCTATACGGGCACCTTCATCAACAATCCCTTCCTGACGCTCGTGCCCATCATACTCGCCTCTTACGCCGTAGGTGCGCTCGTGACGGGGCGGCCCCTCGCGCTTCCCCCGGAGGGCATGCGGCTGCTGAAGGAGCCGCACCTGCTGACTGCCGGTTACTGGCTGGAGCTTTGGCGTCACGCCTGGGACGTGCTGCTGCCCTTCTCGATAGGCGGGATGGCGCTCTCCGTGGTTTGTTCGCTGGCGGCTTATCCATTAACATTACGTCTCCTGCGCAGGAGGCGGCGGAAGCAGCCCGAGGGCATCTCTTAAAAGAGAATTGACATCTCTATTAATTCCTTTGTCGAAGAAGGGAAGACTGGGTCTTACAGATTTATGCTCCCCACGGCCGGCAAACCCCGGCCCGCGCTTTAAACCCGCTGATTTAGAAACTCACTTATGAGAAGAGAATATTCGAGACTGTTTTTAGCTCTGCTGCTGTTTACCGGCAGCGCGGCCAACGCCCTCGCACAGAAAGCGACTGCTACGCCGGCCGCCGCCGCGCCGCAAACCTCTCAGACACAGCAGCGCACGGCACCCGGCTTTGACCTCTCCGAGTACGGCGTGCGTCTTCAGGCCGAGCCAAGATTGATAGTGATGATGGCCGCGCTCGATGCCGCAGGGTTCGACCCTACGCCGCAGGGCGCAGAAGTTTCGGCCTTTCGCGCACAGGTCAGGCGCGACCTCTCCAACGTGGACGAAGACCTGCGCAAGCGCTTGAGCAGCTTCTACAGGACGAACCAGCTTAAGGGAAACGCCACGCCCGCCGAGCAGGCCGCTCGTTACGTCTCGCTGGCCTATGCTATGGGAGCCGTGCCGGGGCTGGATGCGCCCTCACGCTCGCTCGACCTTCCGTCGGGCCTGCTGGAAGTTCTGGACTTCGCGCCACTGGTCAGAGAGTTCTATGCGAAGTCAGGTATAGCCGAGCGAATGCCCTCCTACCTGCGCCTTTATCAAGCCGAGGCAGATCGCCTGCGTGCGCCCACGACGGAGATGGTTCGCTCCGCGCTCTCGTACCTGCACACGCGGCCCGTAACTACTACGCTTGAGCGCATCCCCGTCAGGACGCAATCGGGCGGAGACAGGAAGGCCAACGAGCAGCAGCGCTACACGACGCGCGAGCACGAGCGCCGCTTCTTCATAGTGCCGGATTTGCTGGCCGCGCAGGGCACCATAAATTTCCGCGTCATAGGCGACGACTACTACGCCATTGTTCCGCCCGACACCAACCCTGCCTCTTCTGAGCTTCGACGCGCCTACTTGCAGTACGTGGCAGACCCGCTGATTGCGCGCTTCAACCGGGAAGTGGCCGCGCGCCGCGATGTGCTCAAACAGCTTCTGGACGGCGTGGCGAAGAGCGGAAGAAGCGTCAGCGGAGACGTATTTTACGCGACCTCAAGGTCGCTGGTGGCCGGGGCGGACGCGCGCCTGAGCGAGGCCGCGAGGCTTGAGGCCCTCACGCGTGATACGCAAAGAAGGCTGGCTGAAACCAAAGAGACGGCGGCGCGCGATGCCATCGTCAGGGATGCTCAGGCGGCGCGTGCGGCCATAGCAGACGAGACCGTGGCCCAGCTTGCCGAAGATTACGAGCGCGGCGCTGTCCTGGCCTTCTATTTCGCAGACCAGTTGCGCGGCGTCGAAAGCTCAGGCTTCGACATCTCAAGCTCTCTGGCCGACATGATAGCTTCGTTTGACCCGGCGCGTGAGGCAAAGCGCCTGGAAGAGACGAGCGCGGCGCGCGAGCGTGCGCTGGCGGCGAGAAGAACTCGGCGGGGAGAAACGGCAGGGGCGGCGGTTGAAGCAGGAGAGGCGACGCGTCGCACGCTCATAAAGAAGCTGATTGAAGTTGACGACATGCTGCGGCTGAGGAACTACGAGGGGGCGGAAGCAAAACTTCGCGCGCTCTTGCTGGAGTATCCGGGCGAGCCTCGCATCTTCTTCGCGCTGGGTGAAGCCGCAACGCAGCAGGCGCGCGAGACCACGGACGAACAGCTTCAGGTTGAAAGATTGAATCGCGCGCTCTCGCACTATCGCATGGCGGTCAAGGCTTCCACGGCTGAATCCGACCCGGCCGTGCTTTCGCGCTCGCACACAGCTATGGGGCGGATACTGGCCTTTCTGGATCAGACCGAGGATGCCATGAAGGAGTTCGACGCCGCCATCAAGCTGGGCCGCGTACAGGGCGGTGCCTATGACGAAGCGGTCGCGGCCAAGCAAAAACTGGCTCAGCAGCAGTAAGGGCCCGGAATGATGTAGTAATAAAAATCCGAAAGGGGCCGAAGACTGGAAAGCCTCAGGCCCCTTTCGGATTTTTTTGTTTCGAGTCCGGTTATAGCTCCGGCGAGATTTCCGGAGTTATGACTTGCAGCCTGCGCAGCTGCTCAAGCTGCTTCGGGGAAATCTTTATTCTCGGAAGCGTGATGGGCTGAATCTTTATAGGCTTTATCTGCCCGACTCCTATGTCTATGGTCGGGAGCTCAATCTTCAAAGGCTCTAACTGAACCCCTAAAGCTTCAGGCGAGACCCAGAGCGCCCCCGCCTCTCTCTTCTCAGGCGTCACGCTCACGTTCATGGAGTTGCGGTCGCGTATGATTCTCAAGTTCACAGAGCCTTCGTTCTTGCGATTGATGGTGCGCGAAAGGTCGCCGGAGCTTTCAACCTTTTCGCCGTCAGCTTCAACAATCACGTCGCCAGCCTTGAGGCCCGCACGTGCGGCCGGGCTATTTTCCCCGACCGAGGTGACCAGCAGTCCGTGACCGCCCGTGACGCCGAAATAGTCCGCCAGCTGTTTGGTCAAAGGCGTCGTGTTGATGCCTATGCGACGACCAGGGAAAAAGCCTACCGTTCCCTGATTCCTGAGGTCTTCGAGCGCCCGCCGCGCTTGCTCCGCGCCCTGCTGCTGTACAGGGTATGACTCGAAGATGCTTTGATAACCGCTCTTGCGCCGGGCAATCGTGGCCGTCACTTCCTGCTCGGCCCCGTTGCGGCTGATGACCAGCCGCACGTTCTGTTCCGGCGCGGCCTCACTAATCAGCCGTTGCAGCTTGTTATGAGTCGTCACAGGCTCGCCGTCGAACCTGATGATTACGTCGCCAGCCTTGATACCCGCACGTGCGGCCGGGCTGTCTTCGGCGACACGCGTGACGGCCATGCCGCGCGGCTCTCGCAGGTTGTATCGGCCCATGTTCTCACGCGTCACTTCGGTCGTGGTTACGCCCAGATAGTTGCCGCCCTGCGACGCGAAGTCGAACGAGAAAGGTGTCTCTACATCTACGCTCGGCGTGCTTGGCGTGACGGGCGTGACGGGCGTAGCTGGAACGGACTGCTGCTGAGCCTGCACGTTCAGGCAGGCTAACAGAAGCAGTGAAGCTGAAAAGAGAAGCGTTCTTTTGGGAATCATGGCGCTCAAAGTTCCTCCGGTAAGTTTTGCCACTTGCACGCGCGAAACTCCGAAGAGTTCCAAAATTAAGCGGCGACCGACGGCCGTCCTCTGCCATTGTTATCGAATAGGGCCCGTATCTATCTTTCTTTGAAAGAAAGATGAAAAAATTGGAAAATGGCTCTACAACCGGCGCTGTGCGGCATCTTTTCCTGAGCCGCGTGAAAAGCCGACGGAGAGCCGGGGCGTAAATTTTTTCACCATTACTGTTGATTCCTGGCCTCACCTGGTGTAATTATAGCGACGGGCTGCGCTGGCCCTGAGCCGTTTCCCCAAATAGCTTCCTGATGCCCGCGCCCAAGGATGAAATTCTGGCGCGCTTCCCGACCGCATAAGATTTTCGTCAAACCGAATGTAGTAACAGGCCGGGCTGAAAATCTTTAGCCCGGTCTCATACGTCAACGACAGGGACAGTTTCCCCTTTCCCTCTTTCAGTCGGCCGACGCAGCAGGCGCGGTCTTCAGAAACTCTAAAAATATGTCGAGACGCCTCTTCCCCCTGCGGCTCTTCGTCGCTCTGCTGCTGCTGGCGTTTGCCTCGCAGGCGAGCGCTACGGAATCTCTCCCGGAACTGATACGACGGGTCAAGCCGTCGGTCGTCTCCGTCATCACCTACAACGCCAAGAATGAGCCGCTCACGAGCGGGAGCGGCTTCTTTATACGTCCCGGCGAGGTCATCACAAATCTTCACGTAATAGAAGGAGCGGCTCGCGCGGAGGTTCGCACCCTTGATGGTAAGGGAAAGACCTACAAAGTGACGGGCACGCTCAACGTGGACGAAGAGGGCGACATAGTGCTGCTCAGTGTGGACGTGCCAGCGGACAGGTCGCGCGCCGTCAACCTTGCGGCGGAGATGCCAGAGGAAGGCGAAGACATCTTCGTCATAGGCAATCCGCTGCGGCTGGAAGGCTCTGTCTCGAACGGAATCGTCTCAGCCATACGAGAGGTTCCGAACCTGGGCAAGATAATACAGATTACGGCCCCCATCTCGCACGGCAATTCCGGCAGCCCGCTCTTCAACATGAAGGGCGAAGTCATAGGCGTTGTCACCATCAAGGTGACGAACGGGCAGAACATCAACCTGGCGCTCGCCGTACCGCGCCTCTCCGCGCTCAAGACCGGAAATTTAGTTACCTTCGAGGAGCGCGCGGCAAAGCCCAGGAGCGGCCAGCCGCCGGAGGTTCTTGCCGAGTGGTGGTATCGCAACGGGCTCAACTCGCTCTGGCTGGGAAACTATGATTCGGCGCTGGGCTATTTCGAGAACGCCGTGGACAAGAACCCTGCGCGCGCGGAAGCATGGATTCAGGTAGGCTTCTGCAAGGTCAAGCAGGGCAAGAACGACGAGGCCATACGCGCCTACCGTCAGGCCATACGGCTCAGGCCCAACTCCTACGAGGCTTACAACAAGCTGGGCGACGCTTACTATTATGCTTCGCGCTACGACGAGGCGATTGAAGCCTACAGGCGCGCAGCCTCGCTCAGGCCCGATCTGGCCGAAGCCTACTACAACCTCGGCGTGACTTATCTGGAAGTCGGAAACCGCGCGGCTGCCCTCGCGCAGAGCCGCGTCCTTGAACCCCTGGACACCAAGCTCTACGAAAAACTGATGGGCGAGATTAAGAGATAAAAAGCTCGACCGCACGCAGAAAGGGCGGATGACGAAAAGCA
>DASVVZ010000227.1:0-10588 GCA_036389875.1 Pyrinomonadaceae bacterium | reverse complement strand
ACGCTCCAAGTGCCTCTTGAGAACAAAGTGAAGACGCCCTTCTACGCGGGCAAGATTACCTGGGCCGTCAACCAGAAGAACGTTTTCACCTTCTCGACCTTCGGCGACTACACGACCATCGAAGGCTTCCAGGCCAACAACGGAACCAACAATCCTCTGACGAACGCTTCCGGCTTTGCCGCGAACATCAATCAGAGCTTTTATGGAAGACAGGAGTCGGGCGGCTCTAACTACGCTTTCCGGCTGAACTCGACCATCACGCCGAACATGATTGGCGAGTTCTCCTTCGGCCTGCACTTACAGCGCAACAACGTCACTCCCGCGGAAGGGCTTGATGTTCCTTCGACCATAGACAACTTCGCGCTCGTTAATAACAACGCGGTGTTGCCCGTGACCTCCACCAATATTTTTGGCGCGGCCGGTACGGGGAACATAGATTTCGTCTATGCCCCCGGGTCAACGCTGGCTCGTAACTACTTCCGCTCGGGCTTTGACCTCTTCCCGCAGCAGGATCGCAATCGCTGGGAAGCTGCCGCGCGCCTACAGAACATCTGGGGCAAGCACACTTTCAAATACGGTTTCGAGTTCAACCGCAACATCTACAGGATTAATCAACGTATCACGGGGCCGAGCCTTACCTACCCGGACCCGAACAACCTGTCCGCGGCCGCAGGCGACGCGACGACCAACTCCGTTAATGGCATGCGCGTCACCAACAACTTTGGCGTCTGCGCCGTGCAGGGCAACACGCTCGTTTGCCCGACCACGAACCTGACCAATCTCGCCCTGGCTTTGATAGCCGGTGGCGGAGCGCCTGCCGGTATCACCGGGGCCACTCTTAATGCCGGGATTTCATCTGCGGCTTTGAGCGCTGCGCCCTTCCTGCTCAGGGTCACGACTCGCGTACGCAGCATAGAGCTTGTCGCTCCCAACACCTACACGGACGTAGAGAGCTTCTACTTCCAGGATGATTTCAAGATTAGCCGCAGCGTGCAGATTAATGCGGGGCTGCGCTGGGATTACCAGCAGGCCGCAGGCAGCTCCGGTCAGGGAACGCAGAGCTACCTGAAGTTGAATGACTTCTGGGATAACCTGCAACCCAGAGTCGGGCTCATCTATGACTTCACGGGTCAGGGTAAAGGGAAGCTCTTCGTCAACTACGCGCGTTACGTTGAGACGCCGCTTCCCCTAGACGTCAACGTCCGCGCGGGCAGCAACGGCACCCAGACCGACAAGAACTTCAACGTCAACAGGCTGAACGCACCGGCCGGCTCGACGGTCGTCGCCGTCATAGGGAATTTAGGAGCGACCGCGACGCCGATTGACCCGGACTTGAAGCCGCAGAGCGTCAACGAAGTGACTGCGGGCATAGAGTACGAGATAGTTCGTGATTTGGCCTTGAGCGCTCGCGGCATCTACCGCGCGCAGGGCTCCGTCATAGAAGATGGCTCGTTCGATAACGGCACGACTTACTTCCTCTTCAATCCCGGCGAGAGCCAGACCGAGAGATTGGCAAGGGAGCAGTTCGGGCAGGGCTTCGGCCGCGCTCGTCGCTACTACCGCGCTCTGGAGTTTTCCGCCACGAAGCGTTTCTCGAACAACTACCAGTTCATAGCTTCCTACGTCTTCTCCAGCCTGATTGGTAACTACGAGGGAATCTTCCGCAACGACAACGGCCAGGCAGACCCGAACATCACGAGCCTGTTTGACCTGGTAGGTCTTTTGAACAACACCTACGGACGGCTCCCGAATGATCGCCCGCACGTCTTCAAGTTCGACGGCTCTTACCAGACGCCGTTCAGACTTCTGGTCGGCGGCTCGTTCCGAGCGCAAAGTGGCGTGCCGTTTAATCAGGGCGTGCCTGACCCGAGCGGAAGCTACACGGCCAACAACGAGGGCCTCGGCGTTCCGCGCGGCACGGCGATTAATCCCCTGACGGGAAGAAATCGCACGCCGACGATTTACAACCTGGATTTGAATGCCTACTACCCGATTCAGTTCGGCGAGCACAGGCAGCTCCGCTTCCAGGTTGACTGGTTCAATGTCTTAAATAGCCAGCGTGCCATCACGCAGGACATCACGTACCAGATTAACAGCGGCATCCCGGGCGCAGGCGTGGGTGCCGGAAGCCTTCAGTTCCTGAACCCATTCTATGGAAACGGGCTCATCTACCAGTTCCCGTCTTCGCTGAGATTGGGCGTCAAGTTCCAGTTCTAGGCTAATCGGTTTCAAAAGGGGGCGTGCCTCAAGCGGCCTAAGCGGACACGCTCCCTTGAGAGGCCGATTCTGATGGGAGAGGCCCTCGGTTCCAGTGTGGGTCTCGAACCGCTCCTCTCCCGTCACTTTTTTATCTAACCCCTGGCCTTAAGATTCATCTGCTGTCCTCGCGCTTAAAACAATCTTCGAGTTAAAGGAATCAAACTGAAGATGCCTACTCTCGGACGAACTATCTTTGCCGCGATTACTCTTTCAGCCCTGAGCGTCACTATTTCTTCTTCCGTCTTCGCGCAGCAGGCAGGCGGCTCAGCGCAACCGGCGCAGGCTGCCGCCCCCGCGCCAACGCAGCCCTGCCGTGACGCCGCCCACAGGCAGCTCGATTTCTGGGTGGGCGAATGGGAAGTGAAGGGGCCGAAGGGGAAGACCGCAGGCGCGAGCAGCGTACAGCTAATCCTGGATGGCTGCGTCGTCTTCGAAAACTGGACGGGCGCGTCCGGCTACACCGGCAAGAGCTTTAACCTCTACGACGCGCGGGCGCGCAGGTGGAAGCAGTTCTGGGTCGATGACCGGGGCGGCATGCTTGAGTTCACGGGCGAGTTCCGCGACGGAGCTATGCGCTATGAAGGTCAATCAATCGCGCAGGACGGCAAGCAAGTGATGGACAGGCTCACCTTCTTTCCGCTGGCCGAAGGACGCGTGCGCCAGCTCTGGGAGCAATCACCCGATAATGGAAAGACCTGGAACACGGTCTTCGACGGCACCTATATCAGAAAGAAAAGCTAGCCTCACAAGCCCGGACCGGGTACGAACGATGGCAAGGATTTACGAATTAATCTTACAAAAAATCGTATCTTTAAACTGGCCCAGCGCGCCTGCGATCTACTCATCTACGAACTTATCAATGTAGCTTAAGAAAAAAATCCGAATCCATCAAGATTTGTCTCTCGCCTCTCCTCACCCGTCGACGATAACCCGTCATGAAAGCGCGCTTTGCCCTCAAGCGCAACAAACGGCATGACCCTTGCACTTCTAACATGATGTAGCGAACGCAGTGCTTTTTCGGAGTCCATTTTTTCGTAAAAGCAGCCCTGGCCGGAGCGAAGCATCAGCTCACTTTAATAAACCCCAGCACTTAATGATGCGCATCTCTCCGATTCAGAAAACCGTAGCAACTTCCAAGTAGGAGAACATCATGAAAAGAGTTTTATTGACGACGCTTTCGCTTCTGCTGTTTGCAAGCATGGCGCTCGCCCAATCAAGCACGGGAAGACTGGTCGGGACCGTCTCCGATCCGAGCGGAGTCATCCCCGGTGCAACGGTTGTCGTCACCGATACCAAGACCGGAAAGGAGCGAACCGTTGTCGCGAGTGATGACGGCACCTTTACCATCCCGCAGCTGGACCCTGGCACCTACACGGTCAGGATTAGCGCGGCGGGACACAAATCTTTTTCGGCCACCGAGGTCAAGATTGACGTCGCGCGCGAATACACGCTCAACGCAGTGATGGAAGTCGGCGACATCAACGCCACGGTGGAAGTCGTGGCGGGAGCCGACGTGCTCAACTCCAGCACCGCCGAGCTGAGCACCACGGTTTCGGCTCGTCAGATTCAAGACCTGCCTTTGAACGGTCGTGACCCGACTACTCTGATACTGTTGCAGGCCGGCACGGCCAGCAACGGCGCGACGCAAACGTCCATCAACGGCCAGCGCTCCGCCTTTACCAACATCACGCGCGACGGCATAAACATTCAGGACAACTACATTCGCGCGAACGCTTCGGACTTTACGCCGCAGCGCCCGACCGTGGACGACGTGGCGGAGTTCACCATTACGACACAGAACGCCTCCGCGGATCAGGGCTACGGCGCTTCGCAGGTCTCGTTTGCGACGCCGCGCGGTCAGAACGAGTGGCACGGCGCTTTGTTCGAGTTCAACCGCAACTCAAAGTTTGCGGCCAACGAGTTCTTCAACAACACGTCCGGCATACCGAAGCCTTTCCTGAACCGCAACCAGTTCGGCGGAAGACTGAGCGGGCCCATTCTCAAGAACAAGCTCTTCTTCTTCGTGGCGAATGAATGGTTCATTCTGCGCACGCAAAGCTCTGAACTGCGCACGATTCTGACGCAGAACGCGAGAAACGGCCTCTTCACTTACACGGCTTCATGCAATAACACCACTACCCCGTGCCCGGCGGGCATCACGCCCGGCCAGCTCGTATCCGTGAATCTTTTCGGTCTGCCAATCGCGGGAGCAAACGCGCCCACGGGCATCAACCCTCTGATTCAGAGCCGCATCCTGGCCAACATGCCTGCGGTAGGCAATTCTACGGGACGCGGCGACCAGCGAAACACCACGGGCCTACAGTTCAACCAGAGCACTCCGTACGGTCGTAAAACCTTTACGACCCGTCTGGACTATGACATCAACGGCAACAACACGGTCAACGGCGTCTACAGCTTTACACGCGAGAATCCCGTGGCTCGCGCCGACATAGACCGTGGAGAGGTTAATGCGGGCAATACGATTGTCGGCAACGGCTTCGGCATACTGCCTGTAATCGACCAGCCTTCGGACAGAATTTTCCTCGCGCTCGGATGGCGCACTACGCTCTCCCCGAACTTCACCAACGAAGTGAGGGGCGGGTTCTTCAAACAGAATCCGACCTTCAACCGATTGGTGGAAGAGCCGGAATTCCTTCTGTCGCTTCCGCTCGTCAGCAGCCCCGAAGTCATCTTCGAGCCGCAGGGACGACAGGCGAACACCTACAGCTTGCAGGACAACGCTGATTACATCTGGGGCGACCACAGCTTGCGCTTCGGCGGACAGTTTCAGGCTTTCAGAATCTATCCGACCTCTGCCTTCGACACGAGGACCAGATACATTCTGGGAACGAACACGGCCACGCCGCAGATAACTACTGGACAGTTCAACAACGCTGCTCTGTTCCCGGGCGGAGTGCCCACAGCACAGCGCGCGACTGCCAACGCCATCTATGCCCTGCTGGGCGGCATCGTGGGCAGCGCGACGCAGACCTTTAACGCCACGAACCAGACATCCGGCTATGCGGCCGGCGCGCCGTTCGCGCAGGCTTATAGCTATGACAATTACGGCTTCTACGTCTCGGACCAGTGGCGCGTCTCTCCGCAGCTCACGCTTAACCTGGGGCTGCGCTACGAGCTGTTCACGGCTCTGAAGGCGACCAACGGCCTGGCGCTTGAGCCGGTTATCCCGGAAGGGGCCAACGTAGTTTCCACGCTCCTTAACCCGAACGGGACGGTCAATTTCATAGGCAACAACGCGGGCGGCGGTAACAAGCTCTTCAACGCAGACAAGAATAACTTCGGGCCCGTGCTGAGCTTTGCATGGACGCCGCAGTTCCAGAACAGGTTCCTCGGCACGCTCTTTGGCGAAGGCGGTCGAACGGTGATTCGCGGCGGCTACCGCATGAGCTTCGTCAACGACGATTACCTGAAGGTGGCGGACAACGCTTCCGTAGGTAACTCGGGCCTGAGCCAGACTGTGACGCTGCAAACCCTTAACGGTCGTCTGGGTGGCGCGCTGCCGCCTGTAAATACCCCCGCCTTCCCGACCTTCCCGCGAACCTTCGCGGCGGGCAACGCGGCATCGGGTAATTTCTTCAACACCGTCTTCGGTATTGAACCGAACATTCAGGTCGCCAAGACGAACGAAATCAACTTCGGCATACAGCGCGAGATAGGCTGGCAGACCGCTCTGGAAGTCCGCTACGTACACGGCTGGAGCAACAACCTGTGGCGCGGGACGGACTTCAATCAGGTCAATCTGCCTGCGGAGTATCTGGCGGACTTTAACCGCGCTCGCGCCAACCTGGTCCTGACCGGAAATCCCCAGTGCACGGCTGCTCAGAACCCTGGCTGCCAGGCGCTGACCTTCTTCCCGACTCGCATCGAAGCGGGCGGATTGCTCAGCAACGCGACCGTCCAGGCCAACCTGATTAACGGCACCCCCGCAGACCTGGCGATCCTCTACATCACAAACTTATTCTTTTCGAATGGCACGACGCCGAACGATTTGGCGGCAGAGCTGTTCATACAGAACTACAACGCGGGCCCGGTTGACGTGATCTCAAATTCGGGCAGCTACAACTACAACGGGTTGCAGATAGAAGCAAGACGGCGATTCTCTAACGGCCTCTATTTCCAGGCCAACTACACCTTCCAGAAGACGCTGTCGAACGCTTCGAACGGCAACACCAACGCGGGCCAGTCGCGCTTTGAGCCAAACCTGGCGAACCAGTTCCCGGAGCTTGAGAACGCGCGTGCAGACTATGACCAGACGCACGTCTTCAATCTCAACTCCATTTACGAGCTGCCGTTCGGCAAGGGCAAGCGCTGGCTCAACGAGAGCGGCTGGATAAATCACCTCTTCGGCGGTTTCCAGGTCGGCTCGATTGTGAATGTCTCGTCGGGCGCCCCGATCAGCATCATAGACGCGCGCGGGACTCTCAATCGCGTAGGCCGCTCCGGCCGCCAGACGGCCTTCAGCACGCTCAGCAAAGATGAGATCAAGAACCTCATCGGCATCTTCAAGACGCCGCAGGGTGTCTTCTTCATCAACCCGTCCGTGATCGACCCGAACACGGGAGCGGCGGCCAACGGCTTCGGCTCGTCGCCCTTCCCCGGACAGGTCTTCTTCAACGTAGCGCCGGGACAGACGGGAAACCTCGAGCGCTCATTTATCAACGGTCCGCTCTACGTGAACTGGGACGCTTCTCTGATTAAGAGAATCGCCATCACGGAGAGGGTCAACTTCCAGTTGCGCTTTGAGGCATTCAATTTGCTGAATCGCGCCAACTTCTTCGCCGGACAGCGTTCGACGCTCAACATCAACAGCTCGAACTTCGGACGACTGGTTACGACCTTCAGCCCGCGCATCATTCAATTCGGAGCACGGTTGGAGTTCTAGAGAACACTCCTTAGGCTAATCAGCCATGACGGGCGTTGCTACTTGAGGGGGCAGCGCCCTTTTTTTATCCGCAGGATTAAGAGGCGAAGAAAAACTAAAAGGGCGCTGCCCCCCCCTCTAATTCCGGGAGGCGGCGCTCCGCAGCTATATCCATCCGGCGCACGGTTTTTCGTATATAGAAACGAAAAAAAGGAAGCGCCTTGTAATGTTTCATTTCCAAAAAAACGTACCGTTCTTCTGGTCCGGAAACCTTCCGCCGCTCCGATATCCGAACTTATAAAGGCTAGGGGCGCACAAAATCCGAATTCGTCAAGAAGGCGTCGCCCATCACCCCACACCTGTTGATGAAAAGTAGAAGGATTGAGCGATTTATACGTCGTACTGCACGGCGGCACATACATTGCCCACTACTCATAGCGGAGCCCCCCACTCTCATTCCAAATTTTTAGAAATTTGAAGAGACGTATTAGACGAGCGCTGGCAGGTTAAAGAAGTGCGTGCCGCCAGCGTTAGAGATGAACTTAGATTAGGAGTACAACAGATGAAAAGGAGCACCCTCGCGACGCTTACGCTACTCTTGCTTGTAACCGTGGCAGTTGCGCAGAATCCTACCGGCCGACTACTCGGCACTGTTTCAGATCCAAGTGGAGTTATCCCGGGCGCGACCATTGTGGTCACAGATAACAACACTGGCAAGGAGAGAACCGCCATTGCCAACGACGACGGTTCCTTTAACGTACCGCAACTTGAGGCCGGTACGTATACCGTGAGGATATCCGCCTCCGGCCACAAGACCTTCACGGCCACGGACGTGAAGATCGACGTCGGGCGAGAGTATTCTATGAACCCGACACTCGAAGTCGGAGATATTAATGAAACAATCACCGTGACGGCAGGGGCGGATGTTATCAACGCCACCAACGGTGAGATAAGCAACACGGTCAGCCCCCGCCAGATTCAGGAACTGCCTCTGAACGGCCGCGACCCGCTCAACCTGATTCAGCTTCAGGCGGGTGTGGCCTCAAACGGCCAGACCAATACCTCTATTAATGGCCAGCGCCCGGCGCTAACGAACATCACGCGCGACGGCATCAACGTTCAGGATAACTTCATTCGTGAAAGCGCTTCGGACTTCTCGCCGCAACGGCAGACCGTCGATCAGATCTCTGAATTCACTGTGACGACATCCAACGCGGGTGCGGATCAGGGCTATGGCGCGTCGCAGGTTCAGCAGGTCACGCCGCGCGGGACGAGCGATTTTCACGGCGCGGTCTATGAGTACAACCGCAACGACTACTTCGGCGCGAACAACTTTTTCAACAATGCTACAGGGGTCGAGCGCCCGCGCCTGAACCGCAACCAGTTCGGCGGCCGCCTCAGCGGTCCGATGCCGCTGCCCAGATTTGGCGAGGGAGGCCCTGCCCTGATACGTAACAAGGCGTTCTTCTTCGCCAACTACGAAGGGTTGCAACTGCCCGTGGGCTCCGTGCGCACGCGCACGATTCTGACGCCCAACGCGCGACAGGGCGTCTTCACCTACAACGCAGCCTGCACCAACACGGCGAGTAATCCTTGCCCGGCGGGTATTACGCCGGGCCAGTTGGTTACGGTTAATCTCCTGGACCCGCGCTTCGGCACGGGCATTACATCTATTGACCCTGTCATCCAGTCGCGGATCATCAGCCAGTTGCCCGCGCAGGGAAATGCCGCGGGCGGTGACAGTCGCAACACGACCGGGTTCAGATTCAACCAGGCGGCAGACCAGAACCGCAACCAGTTCACTACGCGCCTGGACTTCGACGTGAACGAGCGTAATTCCTTCAACTTCGTCCTGAGCTATTCCAGGGAGAACAACCTGCGGCCGCAGACAGACACCATCGGCGGCTCCGGCACTCCGACTGCCGCGGGCTTCGGTGCGACGCCCGTCTTCTCCGGCACGCTCAACAGCGACTTCTACGTCGGCGCGTATCGCATGACGCCTTCCGCCAACTTTACCAACGAGGTGCGCGGCGGATACTTCAAGTACGATTCTTTAATCGTTCGCAACGACACGCTTCCGCCGTTTCTCATCGGTATACCCGGCCCTATCATCAACTCGCCCGAAGTCGGCGCGGAGAATCAGGGCCGCACGGTTAAGACCTATAACATTCAGGACAACGCCCAGTACCAGTGGGGCAACCACAGCCTGCGCTTCGGCGGTGTGGCTCAGTTCTTCCGCGTTGATTCCAGCGCGGGCTTCAGCACCATCCCGACCTACGGGCTCGGCACGGACCTGACGCGTCAGATTACTGCGGCGCAGTTCACGGACCCTTCACTCTTCCCGGGCGGCGTGCCGACCAACCAGCGCGGCACGGCCAACTCCCTACTCGCGCTCTACGGCGGTCTCATCACCAGCGCCTCGCAGACCTTCAATGCCGAACAAGGCGCGGGCTTCCAGGCGGGCGCTCCGGCGCGGAACGTGCTGGCGTATGAAAATGTAGGGCTCTACTTTGCCGACCAGTGGCGCGTCTCGCCGCAGTTGACGCTCAACCTTGGCGTCCGCTACGACCTGTTCACGCCCATCAGAGACGTCAACGGCTCGCTACTTGAGATAGTTATTCCGCAGGGCTCGACGCCGATTCAGGCTTTGAGGAATCCGAACGGCACCTTTAATTTCGTCGGCGGCAACGCGGGCGACAACAAGCTGTTCAAGACCGACTGGAACAACTTCGCGCCGGTGCTGAGCTTCGCCTACGCTCCGCAGTTCAAGAACAGGTTCCTGAACTCCATCTTCCCGGGCGAAGGCCGCACAGTGATTCGCGGCGGCTACAGCATCGCCTACGTCAACGACGAGTACCTGAAGGGCTCTACCAGCGCGACGAGCAATCAGGGCCTGAGCGTCTCATCGTCCGTCAACTTCCAGACGGCGCAGAGCTTCAGCAACCTGCCGGCGATACCTGTCCCGCAGCTACAGGTGCCGCGCACTTTCGCGCAGAACAACACCAGCAGCTTCGGTTTCGCTTACCTTGTTAACCCGGACATCAAGGTTCCTTTCTCTCAGCAATACAACTTCGGCATACAGCGCGAGCTCGGCTGGCAGACCGCGCTCGAAGTCCGCTACGTAGGGGGCAAGAGCAACAACCTGACCAACATCGTCGACTATAACCAGATAGACATCTTCAACAACGGGTTTTTAGCGGACTTCCAGCGGGCGCGGCAAAATCTGCTGCTCGTCAATCAGAGAAGACAGCAGATCATCAACTCGGGCCTGACCGGCAATGCCCTGACGGCAGCGCTCGCGCCCTTTCCGGTAAGCGCCGCGTTCAACACGAACCTGGCGGGCAGCCAGCAGTTGACGACCTTCAACAATCTCGGCACGGGCTTCGGCAGCACTATCCCGGGCGTGCTGAATTTGGGCGGCGTCACAGGGGCGATTCTGAACAACAC
>DASVVZ010000226.1:0-15548 GCA_036389875.1 Pyrinomonadaceae bacterium | reverse complement strand
CCGCGCTTGGCCGATTCCGGGTGGGTCAGACCTTTGAGCCCGAGTATGAAGAGGATGGAGGCGGCCAGGTAAGTGAGTTCTATGAAGTAGCTCTTGTTCATTGCTTCGTCCCGTCCCCGTTGCCCGAAGCAATCTGCCGCTTCTCTTTCTCAGCCAGCTCCTTCGTCTCTTTAGCCGTGGGCTTTCGCTTGAACATCCTCAGCATGCGGTCGGTTATCATGAAGCCGCCCACCACGTTAATCGTCGCGCAGGTCACGGCGGTAAATCCCAGTATGGTGCTCACCTTGTTGTACTGCGCGCCCGCGGTCACAATCGAGCCTACGAGCGAGATGCCTGAGATGGCATTCGTCGCCGACATCAACGGCGTGTGCAGGAGCGGCGGCACGCGCGAGATAACCTGATAGCCGAGAAAGGCCGCGAGCGCGAAGACGTAAAGCGCCGGAATCAAAGTCTCCGCAGTAAAGCTAGTGCTTGTCTCAGAGCTGATAAGAATCATGAGTATCATTCGATCGGTCTCTTTCCGGATTTTGTCTGATTCATTTACCCGCCACGGCCTCAAGCGCTGCCGCCACGCGCGCGTTCGCGTATGCGCCCTCGTGCGTGACGCACGAAGGCGCTACGACATCGTCCTTCATGTCTATATTGAGCTGGCCGTCTTTGATTAAGAGCGTGAGAAAGGCCGTCATGTTGCGCGAATAGAGCTGGCTGGCATGCACGGGGACAGTTGCGGCCAGATTCAAAGGCGACATGATGGTGACGCCGTTGAGCTGAATCGTTTCGCCGGGACGACTCACCGCGACGTTGCCGCCTGACGCGCCCGCCAAATCGACTACGACCGAGCCGCGTTTCATGCCCGCCACTGCCGCTTCCGTCATCAGCAGCGGTGCGCGCCTTCCTGGTACCTGCGCCGTTGTGACTATGACATCCGCGGTTCTGGCACGTTCGGCCACCATGTCGCGGCCACGCTGCAACGCCTCTTCGGTTAATTCTTTCGCGTATCCTCCGGCGTCTTCCGTCTGAATCCCGCCGAGGTCTACTTCCAGAAACGTAGCGCCCAGGGAGCGCACCTGTTCACCCGCCGCCGCGCGCACGTCGTAGGCTTCCACGACAGCGCCCAGGCGACGGGCGGTGGCGATTGCCTGAAGACCTGCCACGCCCGCGCCGAGCACCAGCACGCGCGCGGGCGGAACGGTTCCGGCTGCGGTCATGAGCATGGGGAACATGCGAGGCACTCGCTCAGCGCCAAGCAGCACAGCCTTGTAGCCAACGATTGTCGCCATCGAAGAGAGCGCGTCCATCGCCTGCGCTCTTGTCGTGCGCGGGATAAGCTCCATGGCAAATGAGGTCACGTTCTGCTCGACCAGCGGCGCAAGCCCCTCGGGCTCATCCAGGGGTCTGAGGAAAGCTATCAGCGCAGCGCCCTGCTTGATACGCCTGAGTTCTTCCGCAGGCGGGCGATTCACTGCCGCGAGCACGTCCGCCGAAGAGAGCAAGCGGTCGCGGTCTGCGGAGACTTCGGCCCCTGCGTTTACGTAATCCTCATCGGTGGCTCCGGCATCCAGGCCCGCGCCGCTCTCGACCGCAACCTCTGCTTTCTGCGCCACGAGTTTGCGTACGGACTCCGGCACAAGGGCGACGCGCGTTTCCTCTGCCTGAGTTTCGCGCAACACTACAACCTTCATTCAAATCTTCTCCTTCGCTGGCGACCGCGCGTGAAAGTTTTTATCATCCCGGTGAGATTCTTCAAAGACGCTGACGGGCCTAGAATATCACCGTTACAAGCACGAAAGCAGCACGAAACGGCTTCTACGGCATGAGCCGTCCCGCTTAACCTCAAGTCTAGAACAATTTTCCCGCCCGGCGGGCCAAAAACCGTGGCTGGAGTAGTTTATAACTATCCTCCGGGAACAGGCTGTTTAAGCGACCTCTACAGGCTTGCAAGCTCACTCCCGAGCTTTTATAATGTTTTCCGTATTTGAGGCGCATTGGTGTAGTTGGTTAACACGCAGCCCTCTCAAGGCTGAGACCACGGGTTCGAGCCCCGTATGCGCTGTTTATCTTCCTGAGAAAAAAAACAAAGGCGTGATTGTTTGACTTAAACAATCACGCCTTTCTTCTTTTGAGCCTCAAACTCCCCTACCTGCTTTTCATACTCTTCTTCAATTTTAGAATGAGATGGCGTGTCTGTTCCGCGAACTCTCCCGCGGGCGCCAGTCTCAGGTACTCTTCATACTCCAACAGCGCTCGCTCCGGGGCGTTGAGCTTGAGCAGTATGTTGCCGGCCAGCAGGTGCGCTTCCGCGAAGTCGGGTTTGAGTTGAAGGGTGTGCCCGATGGCGGGCGCGGCTCGTTTAATATCATTCATCTCCCAGTAGAGCCGCGCCTGAGTGAAATAGCCCTGCCAGGAATTTTCATCCAGCTTGAGCCCTTTTTCGAGAGCCTTTTCGGCCTCTTCGTATCGCTTCTCGCGCCGGTAAACATCGCCCAGAGCAAAGAGCGCCGCCGCAGACCCCGGCTTTAACTTGAGCGCTTGACTGAGCGCGGCCTCGGCCTCCTTCAGCCTGCGCTCGTTGGCGTAAGTCGTCCCCAGTAGAAGCTGAGCCTCGAAGAAGTCCGGGTAGAGCGCGACGGCCCTTTCCAGATGCGAGAGCGCTTCCCTCGTGTCCTTCAAAGCCAGAGCGCCGCGCCCTTTCTCAAACTCGGACTGCGCCTCCGGAGGCACGCGCGCATCTATCACCAGAGGAGGCTGCACGCCTATGACAGGGGCCTTTTCCGGCGTCAACTCGACGACCATGTAGGCGCGCAGCACCACGTTCACGTCCGCCTGCTGCTGCACCATGTTGTAGCCTTTGGAGCTGATGATGACCGTGTAGTAGCCGCGCTGCAATCCCTGAAAGCGGAACTTGCCATTGTTGTCCGTGGCTATCTGGTCAACGATGCCGCCGCCGAGTCTTTCCAGCCGCACCTGAACGCCGCGCGCGGGCTCGCTCTTATCCAACATACGCACAATGCCGCTGACTTCTACCGCCAGCCCGCCCGTATAAGTATCGCGGTCTCGCAGAGCGAAAGCGGCGGTGCAGGCTGTGAAGAGAAGAGAAAGGGCTATGAGCCGGCGGTAAAGATAGAACATATTGCCGTCCTCAGATGCTTAATAAAGAGCGCCGGGCGGATTAATGGTAACCCGCCCGGCGAGGTTAAGGTTTAGCAACATGCCTGCTCGCTCAGTAGCTATATCTCAGGCCGAACTGAATCAGGCGCGCCGGAACTGCCGTTTCCGTGATGCGTGTAAAGGTCGAAGGAGAGCCGCTACCGATGTTGACGGAGCTGCTCGCCGACGGAATACGGAAGACCGGATGGTTAAAGAGATTGAAGACATCCATGCGAAGCTCAAACGATTGCCGCTCCGTCACGCTGATGCGCTTCATGAGAGAGAAGTCCCAGTTCTGCTGGAACGGCCCGCGAAAAGCATTGCGAGGGCTGTTGCCCCAGCCGGTTGCGCCGGGCGTTCCGAAGGGAACTACGGGCACGGTGGTGAAGCAGGCCGGGTTCAGGTAGTTGGCCACAATCTGCGCCGTTGATCCCTGAGTGTAGGCCGACTCCGCCCCGTTGCAGATGAAGCGCGCGGTGCCCAGAGCCGTCGCGTATGCTCCGCCGCTGGTGCTGTCGGTGACGGAGAAAGGCAGACCGCTCTGGTATGTGACTATGCCACTGATGGACCAGTTGCTCAGTAGCTTGTCGGCTATGCCGTCAACGCCGCTCAAAAAGCGCTGGCCGCGTCCGAACGGCAGGTCGTAGGCGTAAGAGACCACCAGCCTGTGCGGGCGGTCGAAGTCGCTGATGGCGCGGTTCTGATCCGGGTCAGACTGGTCGTTGTAAATGTTGGCGCCGTTCTGTCCGTTGCGTGTCGCGTTAAACTCATCCGTGCTCAAAGAGCCGCTGACGTTGTCTATGTTCTTTGAGTAGGTGTAAGCAGCCTGGAAATACATGCCCGTCGCCAGCCGGCGGGACAGGGTGACTTGCAGCGAGTTGTAGATGCCCTCCCCTATGTTGCCGGAAAGGCGCGCGCCGCGCCTGCGCGACAGGCCGAGGATTTGATGACGCAGTTCCTCATTCGCGGGCGTGTTCGTAGTAATCGTGTAGACCTTGCCGTTGATGTCCGTCACCGTGATGGGATTGGTCGGGCTTGCAAGCCGCGCTATGAACGGCGAGTAGATGCCCAGGCCCCCCTTGTATTTCGCTCCGACGTAGCCTACCTCTATGGCCCAGCCTGACCACAGCTCGCGCTGTATGGTCAGGTTGTACTGCTGCGTCCAGGGCGTGTAAGCCGTGGTCGGAGCGGTCGTGAACGAAGCCAGGTTGATAGAGCAGTTGGTGGCCGTCCCGCCGTAGTTCAGGCAGGCTTGCCCTGCGGAGTTGACGAAGATTGGGGCCACGTTCGGGTCGTTCGGGTCAAGCGGCCCTGCCCCGCCCGTGCGGCGCAATCCCGCAAAGTACGTGGGCGAAGGAATGTAGGCCGCAGCAATCGCGGACGGCGGCGGCTGGCCCGCGAAAGGATTGGCAAGCTGGAATGAAGTGGGCGCGGTCGTGCTCGAAAGCGGCTGCACGGTGAAGGGCGCCGCCAGCGAGTTCTGCAAGATGTTCTGGTTAGAGAGTCGCTGGTAATAGATGCCGTAGCCCGCGCGTACGACCGTCTTCTGGTCGCCGTTCACATCCCACGCGAATCCGATGCGCGGGGCGAAGTTGTCTCCGTCAAAGCAGTCATTGAGCGCACAATCTTTGACGCCGGGCGTGCCTGTGAATCCCGCCAGATTTACCTTCTCAGGGAAGAGGAAAGGATTCCGGCCTGCTGCGGCGAGACCGAAATCATAAACGCCCGCGCGATAGAGCTTATCCCTGCCGAAGCTCATGCCTTCCCAGCGCAGGCCCAGGTTGAGTGTGAGACGCGGCGTGACGCGCCAATCATCCTGCGCGAATGCGGCGTAATCGGTGGCGATGAAGTTGCGCGCCGGGTCGCCGAAAGCGGACTGAATAGAGGTCACACGGCCTTGCAGGAAGTTCTGGAAGGCCGTGAAGGTATTGCCCGCGCCGGTCGTGGCCGCAAAGCTTAATGACCCTCGCACTGCGAAATTATTGAAGCGGTTCAATTGATACTGCACGCCCTCCACGCCGAAGCGAAGGCTGTGCTGATCCTTGATCCAGGAGAGCGTGTTTACCAGATTGTACTGGTTGGAGGCCGTTCCGCGCTCGTCGTTGACACCCGTGCCGAGCGAGAACGAGCCCGTGATGCTCACGCGATAGATTCCCGGGAACTGTCCGGAATTGCCGCGCTGCGCTCCTACGTCGCCCAGCGTCACTGGGTCTGTAGGACTGAAGGCAGAGATGTAGCGGCTGTAGCCCGCGCGCAACTCATTGACCACAGTCGGGCTGAAAACGTGCGTGTAGCTTAAGGAGAGAAAACGATTTCTCTGTAAGTCGGCGCGCGGGAAGGCCAGCGTGGTGTCTGTTCCGAAGGGCTTCGCGGTGGCCCCGTTGTCCCAGAACCAGCGCCCCGAAAGCTTCTCTTTGCCGTCGCGCCAGAATCGGTCGTAGCTAATCATGTACTGGTTATCGGTGATGGGGGCTATGGCCGAGAAGACGCAGTTGAAGGTTCCAGTGGCTCCGCCCGTGACCGCGCCGCAGCCCGTCTGACCAAGGCGCGGCACGAGAAACTGCCCGCCGTAGCGCGTGTCCTTGACGTTCAGAATGTTGACCGCGATGGGGTCGATCTGCGCCGGAGTCAGGCCGAAGGCCGCTGCGAGCAGAGCGGCGCTGGTCGTTCCGTCAGGGTTGGTCGGAAACGCCTGAACAATAGGGCTCACGCTGGAGCCCGTAGGGTCGAGGCCGTTTCGTGCGCGCACGCCCTGGTAGTTGAAGAACCAGAAGCCGCCTGCAACAGGCACGGGGCCACTGCCGGAAAAGCCGAAAACGTTCTGAAGCAGGCGCGCGCGCTTGCTCAAGCCGTTGGCGTTGCGGAACCATTCGTTGGCATTAAGAGCATCGTTGCGGTGCTGCCAGTAGCCGTCAAGGTGCCAGTCCTTTGAGCCCGAACGCAGCACCAGCGAGAGCGCTCCGCCTCCCTTGCTACCGGAAGAAGCATCGTAAAGCGATGTCGCAACCTTGAACTCCTGAATCGTGTTCGGGTTCGGCAAGGGTACCGTGTCGAAGTGCGCCAGGTTGAAGTCGTTCACGTTGACGCCTTCAAGCTGTATGCTGTTGTTTGAAGTGCGCTGGCCGTTGACGTTTACGTCGGCCGTGCCGCGTCCCGCGCTTCTCACGTCCGTAGGCTCGCCCGCCGTTCCTGCCGAGAGCGAGATAAGGAAGAGAAAGTTGGGCGAGGCCAGAGGAAGATTGCGCAGCGTCACGGCGTCGATGGGCTGGCCCGTGACGGCGCTCGAAGCGTTAATCAGGCTTGGGGCGGCCTGTACGACCACGCTCTCCGTGACAGCGCCTACCTCAAGCTCCAAATCCTGGCGCGTGGTTTCATTGATGCGCACCTGCACATCTTTTATCGTAGCTTTTTTGAAGTTCGTCGAAGAGATTTCCAGACGATAAAGTCCGGGGGGTAAAAGTGTGGCGGAGAAGCTGCCATCCTCACCTGTACTGATGGTGCGCTCCGTGTTGCCCGTTCTTTCGTTGACAACTATGACCGTGGCGCCTGCCACAACTGCTCCTTGCGGGTCAGTTATAACGCCCGTAATTCCTCCTGTTTGAGCTCCTTGAGTAAAGGCGAGGGAAACAAGCACAAAGGAGATGAGCCACCCGCTTGAGACCAAGCGTAGAACGCTTCGCATAACGGTTCCTCCTTAAGGATAGGGCTTATTCGGTTGTCTTTTGGCTACTTCCTGGTGATGGTCTTGCTGACTAAGGCGCTACCTGTTGGAAAGCTTGCGGCTTCAAACGACGCAAGAAATATACCCGGCTCTCGGGAAACGAGCCGGAAATTTTAAGAAACTCATTCTCTTGGTTTTAAGCCGGGCGATGACACGCCTCCGGGCGCTGGCCACATAATCCCTTATACATAAATTCCGGTTTTTATACGAATTTTTGGATATATTGCCTGGGCGGACGGGCTCCGCAACCAATCGTCAATGGCCCGGGCGGAAATGGACAAACGCTTACGCGGCGTGTTGGAATGCGGGCGGCTACTCTTTCAATTGATATGGAACGAATCATATTTTTAGACAGAAACACGCTCGAAGCCCGTATACGCCGCCCGGATTTTGAGCACGAGTGGATTGAATACGACGAGACCGAAAGCTCTCAGCTTGTAGAGAGGCTCACGGGCGCGACCATAGCCATCACCAACAAGGTTCCGTTGCGAGAAGCCGAGTTGAAGCAACTGCCCACGCTTCGCTTCATAGCCGTAGCGGCGACGGGCGTTGACATCATTGACCTGGATTATTGCAGGCGGCAGGAGATAGCCGTCTCGAACATACGCAACTACGCCGGGCACACCGTGCCCGAGCACGCGCTGATGCTCATGCTGGCCCTGCGTCGTAATCTACTGAGCTACCGCCGCGACGTGCAGGCTGGAGAGTGGGAGCGGGCAAGGGCCTTCTGTCTCTTCGACCACCCGATTCATGACCTGCACGGTTCAAGCCTGGGCATCGTAGGCTACGGCACGCTGGGTCATGCGGTGGAGAGGCTGGCCCTTGCCTTCGGGATGCGCGTCGCAATAGCTGAGCACAAGGGCGCAAAAAGGGTTAGAGAGGGACGCATCGATTTTGAAGAGGTGCTGAGGACGAGCGACGTAGTGACGCTTCACTCGCCGCTCAACGACGAGACGCGAAACATGATAGGCAGGGCGGAACTCGCGCTGATGAAGGTGGGCGCGATTCTGATTAATACTGCGCGCGGCGGGCTGGTTGACGAAAGCGCGCTCGCCGAAGCCCTGGAGCACGGGCGGATTGGAGGCGCGGGCTTCGACGTACTGACTAAAGAGCCGCCGCGCGAAGGCAATCAACTGCTTAAACTGAACCTGCCGAACTTCATACTGACGCCGCACAATGCATGGGCCAGCCGTGAGGCTATGCAGGCGCTCGCCGACCAGCTAATAGAGAACATAGAAGCCTTCATACGCGGCGAGCCGAATAACTTAGTCAAGTAAAAGAACAGTTTTCAGTAATCAGTTTTCAGTTTTCAGAAAAGAGCCAGTTGCTTTTAACTGAGAACTGAAAACTAAGAACTGAAAACTGTTCCCGTCTTACTCTTCGTGGTGCTCGGTGGTGTAGAGGCGAAGGATTTCCTGTCCCTGTCGTGAGCGCGGGTCAATGGTGCGCAGGTGCTTGCGTCCCTGCATCTCCCAGATGGCCGTCACCTGCCCGTCCTTCTCTACGGCGTGATAGGTAATGTCTTCGGCAGGCTGTGCTGCTTCTGCCTGTTCCGTGCTCTCTGCCTCGCCCGACACGTTATCTTCATTTTCTGCCATGCGTATACGAAACTTCTCCTCTCAGAATCTTTTTGCTCTCGCTCTTTACTGGAATCGGTCTGAATTTTGTCACACGCCTGCGCCGTGTGTCCACCTCACTTAGCCTTGGCCATCTTTCTGAGGGCGAGTGCGAACTCAATGGCGCGGCGGGCGGAGACCACGCCCCAGCCCTGCCGGTCTACCTCTATGCCGGGAAGTCGCTCTGCCGTCTCTATCAGAATTCGCTTGACCTGCTGCGGCGTCAAATCCGGGTTGGCTTCGAGCATGGCGGCGCAGATTGAGGCGACGATTGGAGAGGCGAAAGAGGTTCCGTCAACATACTTGTAGTGGCGCGTGATGACATTCTCCTCTCTGAGCTTAATCATAATCAACTGGCGCAGAAGATAAGAGGGCAGGCCGGTTTCACGCGCTTCGTCAAGCGATTGGTCTATGCCCTCATGCTCGCCTATGATTTCATGAAGCTTATCGTCGGGCGCGTTATCGAGCAGCGACAACAGTTTGACCTGCTCCGCAGTAGGCGTATGCGGCAGGATGGGCGCGGGAACCCATATGCCGGGCGCAATCACTTCGGGCTTCTGCAAGCCGTCAAGGGTAGGCCCGTAGGACGAGCGGTACATGCCGAAGCGCGTGCGATCCAGAGAGTTCTGGTCGTCAAGGCCGCCTACGGCAATAGCTGAAGGCGCGCTCGCGGGCGGCAGGACCGGATGGCCCGGTACATGCCCGGCGTTGCCGACGGCGCAGACTATGACGAGGCCGCTCTTGACCGCTTCTTCGACCGTTTGCGCCAGAGAGTTATGCAGGTAAGACTGCTCGTAATCACCGCCTGCCGAGATGTTGACGACGCGAATCTTGAACTTGTGGCGATAGCGCATCACCCATCTAAGGCCCCGCTCTATGTTCTCTTCGGAGACACGGCCCTTGCCGACTTTGACCAGCACAAGGCGCGCGTCCGGCGCTATGCCGCGATAGAAGCCGTTAGATAATCCGCCGTTTCCAGCGGCCACCACGGATGTCATCATCCCGTGCCAGCTGGCCGGGTCCGGAGTCTCAAGAGTGGTCTTGTCGCCTTCGGCCGCGACGATGCTGTGATAGGCGAGGATGCGGTTGTCGGGCTTGGTTAAATCCGGGTGCGGGTAAAAGCCCGAGTCCAGAAAGGCCATGGTGATGCCGCGTCCCGTAAAGCGCTCGTCCGCGTCCATACGAAGCGGCGTCGAAAGCACGTTGCCGCCCTGCTCGAAGACGGCCGCGTGAGCTTCAAGGTGCATACGCGCCCGCTCGAAAAGCTGTACGCAGCGCGGGCAGATGTTGGAGATAAGCGCGCCGCCCGGAGCGTTGGCGGCAATCATCAGCTTCAAATCATCGCCGATGGCTTCAAAAGGGATGAGCCCGTCGGGCGATTCGCGCCCGCAGACAGGGCAAATCGGCTTACCTGCGGCCTTGTCGGAATGCAGCTCTGATGGCTCGTTCGAAATAATTGCTTCAGACATAAACTGGCAGTTCTATTCCCGCTATTAAAGATTTGCTTCAGATAACATCGATTTCCGATGATACGCGAAACCGCGAGCATAGCAACAGAAGATAGATAAAGTGCGCCGAAATCTTCACTCTTTTGTGAGTTGTGCTTTTAGGGCAAAGGGCTGTAAGGTATAAGTCGAACGCCAACGTCAAAAATTTGAAGAGGAGGTCGCAGAAAGCCCGCATTATGGCTAATGAGCAACCGACGGTCGCGGACATCTTTCGCCGCGCGCAGAGCCTCAGGCGAGAGCGCCCGCAAAGCTCTTACAAGGAGATAAAACAGCTTCTTCTGAGCGAATACAAGGGGGCGACGTTTCCGCCCGCGAGTCGTCTCGCCATCCCTGAGCAAGATGCTCGCGCGCCCGAAGAGGACTGGTCAGCCGGGCTTTCGCTGATGCTGCGCGGCATACAGCAGCAGAACTGGGAAGAGATTATGAACGGCATCATGCTCAGTCTTGAGCAGACCGAAAACTACGAGGAGCAGACGGGCGCGCCCGGGGCCAGAGACGACTGGCACGACCGTACAGTCGGCATAGACGAGCCGCTTAAAAAGGGCGTGGGCAAGTGGATGCCCGAAGACCTGATGCGCCTGGCCGAAAGAGCCACGAAGAAATAGTCCGGAGAGTAAAAAGAAAGTCTCTTTGACTTTCCGGACTCTCCGGACTCCTTAAGTTTTTATGAGTTTCTTGAATAAGCTATTCAACGACCCGCTCTATCAATCCGGTGAGCCCAGGCGGCCCGAAGAGGTCGCGGAGCCGGAGATGATCATCAGCCCGGACACGCGCCGCGAGAATCGTATTCCGCCCGGGCAGGTGAGGACGCGCAAGTGGCCGGTGCTGGACGCGCACGGCACTCCGAATGTTGACCTTGAGACGTGGCGCTTCGAGGCTGGCGGGCTGGTGGAGAATCCGCAAAGCTGGTCGCTGGATGAATTCCTACAACTCCCGCCCGTGAAGGTCTATGCAGACTTTCATTGCGTGACGCGCTGGTCGCGGCTGGACAATGTTTGGAGCGGCGTGCAGGCGAAAGAGATGGCGCGCATCCTCGGAGTTAAACCCGAAGCCAGGTTTGCGCTCGTCTTCGGCTACGATTACGGCTGGTCTACGAATCTGCCCATAGAATATTTTCTGGCGGAGGATTCGCTCTTCGCGTGGTCTCACGACGGTCAGCCCATTGCGTCCGACCACGGCGGCCCAGTTCGATTGATTGTCCCGCAGCTCTACGCGTGGAAGTCCGCCAAGTGGGTCAAGGGCGTACATTTTCTGGCGGAGGACGAGCCGGGATACTGGGAGCGGGGCGGCTATCACATGCGGGGCGTTCCCTGGAGCGGGCGCGACGGCGAGCGCTTTCGCTGGCAGGAACAGTGAGAAAGCAGGGCGCAATAATGAATGAATCAATCCCTTCCCTTTTTATAGAAGCGCGAAAGGAAGAGGTCTCAAGCGCCGACGCTAGAGGTCGCGGAAAGGCAGAAGCAGCTTGAGCGTTCGGACTCAATCCTCGGACAAGCCAAAGACAGTTTCAACTGCGACGCCGAAAGACGCTGCGGCCGTTATTCTCCTGAAGGACGGGACCGCTGCTTCCGACCCGGAAGTCTACTGGGTCAGGCGCAGCCACAAGCTCGCCTTCCTCGGCGGCTTTCATGCCTTTCCCGGCGGGCAGCTGGACGAGACGGATAAAGAGACGCCCGTCGAAAACTGCGACGACGCGGAAAAGGCCGCAATGATTGCCTGTGCGGCGCGAGAGGTCTTTGAAGAACTGGGCGTGCTGCTGGCTCGCGGCGCGCAGACTTTAACCGTAGGCCAGCGCGCCTCGCTCCTTGATGATTTGGAATCAAAGCGCATGACGTGGCCACAGCTTCTAAAGCATTACGGTCTTTATCTTGATGCTAACGACTGGACGTACGCGGGGCGCTGGGTCACGCCGCCCTTCAGCCCTAGACGCTTCGACACGTGGTTCTTCATGGCTCACTGTCCGCCAAAGCAGGAGCCGCGCGTCGCCGGCGATGCGGAGCTAGAGGCGGGCGAGTGGACGCGAGCGAGCGAAGCGGTCGCTCGGTGGAGGCGCTCGGAGGTTTTGTCCGTGCCGCCCGTGCTTCACGCGCTACGCAACCTCAGCCAGGGGTTGACGGAGGATTTGGTCGAGCGCTTTCTCTCTATTCCACAGGCCCACGCAGAGCCGGTGCGCCGCATAGAGTTTCGTCCGGGCTTCATCTGCTTTCCGGTTCGCACGCAGACAAAGCCACCGGCGACGCACACCAACTGTTACATAGTAGGCTCGCGCGAGGTGGTCATCATTGACCCCGCTTCCGTTTATCAAGAGGAACAGGAGGCGCTGGCCGCTTGCGTTGACGAGCTTCGCGCCGAGGGACGCAACGTAAGAGAGATAATCCTGACGCACCTTCACCCGGATCACACGGGCGGCGTAAATGCCCTGCGGGAACATCTGTGGGGCCGTGTGCCCGTGGCCGCGCACCGTTTGACGGCCATGGCTCTCGAAGGACAGGTGAAGGTTGACCGCTTGATCGAAGACGGAGAATTGATTGACCTTGAGGGCGAGCCGCACCTGCGCCTCAGAGCCCTGCACACGCCCGGCCATGCGCGCGGCCATCTCTGCTTTTATGAAGAAGCGACCGGCGCGCTCATCACGGGCGATAACATAGTCGGTTTAGGGTCTGTGCTCATTAACCCGCCCGAAGGCAACATGCGTGATTACCTGGAATCGCTGGAGCGTCTGAGCGCGCTCCCGCACCTGACGGTTCTCTTCGGCGCGCACGGCCCTGCGGTCGGCAATCCTCGTGCTAAGATTGAAGAGTACATTCGTCACCGGCTGGAAAGAGAAGAGAATATTTTGCAGGCCGTGCGCGAAGGGGCAGGCACGCCGAAGGAGATAGTCGGGCGCGTCTACACGGACGTTCACCCGAAGGCCCACTCCATGGCGGAGCGCGCCGTGCTGGCGCATCTTGAGAAACTGGAAACCGACCACCTCGTCACACGCACGGCCGACGGAAGGTGGATAAGCAGGACGGGGGATGCGAGTTAGTGGTTGGGGGATGGTGAAAAGAAAATCCAATAGTCTTTCTTTGCCTAAACCCTAACCCCTAACTCCCATCCCCGATTTCATTATGTCTCCTACGAAGAAGAAGGACAGCGAGCGCAGGCAGGCCGAGCTGAGGCTTGAGACGCATTACGCCATCACGCGTGCGTTGGCCGATTCGGACACGCTCGGCGATGCCGCGCCGCGTCTGCTCGAAGCCGTCTGCAGAAGTCTTGGCTGGTCGCTCGGCTCGCTCTGGCGTGTTGACGAAGAGTCCGGCACGCTGCGCTGCGTGGAGATGTGGCACGTGCCGGGCGTGGAATTGCCTGAGTTCGAAGAGACCAGCCGCGAGCGCGTCTTCACGCGGGGCGAAGGCGTGCCCGGCAGGGTCTGGGAAAGCGGCAAGCCCGAGTGGATTACTGACGTGGTAGCCAACGGCAACTTCCCGCGCGGCGCTATGGCGCAGAAAGCCGGCCTGCACGCAGCCTTTGCTTTTCCCATTCTTCTGGCGAATGAAATCCTAGGCGTGCTTGAGTTCTTCAGCTCCGAAGTGCGCGAGCCCGACAATGATCTCATAAAGATGATGGAAACGGTCGGCAGCCAGATAGGCCAGTACGTTGAGCGCAAAGAGGCCGAAGGAGCCCTGCGCCAGTCCGAAGAACGCTTTCGCACGCTGGCTGAGACGGCCTCGGACGCCATCATCATCATTAACGAAGAGAGCCGCATCACTTTCATCAACCGCGCCGCCGAAACCATCTTCGGCTACCCTCTGGAAGAGATGATGAACGCGGATTTGACCATGCTCATGCCGGACTATCTTCGCCATCTACATAACGAGGGCGTTCGGCGCTACATAGAGACCGGCGTGCGGCACATAAACTGGGAGGGCTACGAGCTGCCGGGCCTGCACAAAGAGGGTCACGAAATCCCGCTCGAAGTCTCCTTCAGCGAGTACGTGAAGAATGGCCGCCGTTTCTTCACAGGCATCTTACGCGACATATCCGAGCGCAGGCGCAACGAGGCATCTCAGGTCGAGCGCGTGCGGCTGGCGGCGCTCGGCGCAGACATTGGCATCGCTTTGACTCAGAGCGACACGAAGCGCGACATGCTGCAACGCTGCGCCGAGGCATTGGTAAAACATCTGAACGGGGCGTTTGCGCGCGTCTGGACGCTGAACGAAGCGGAAAACGTGCTTGAGCTTCAGGCGAGCGCCGGGCTCTACACGCATCTGGACGGCGGCCACTCGAGAGTGCCCGTGGGCAAATTCAAAATCGGCCTCATAGCCGAAGAGCGAAAGCCGCACCTGACCAACTCGGTCGTGGGCGACCCGCGCGTAGGCGACCAGGAATGGGCAAAGCGCGAGGGCATGGTCTCGTTCGCGGGCTATCCGCTCATCATAGACAACGTGCTGGTAGGAGTGATGGCCATGTTCGCCCGCCACACTCTGACGGAAGTGGCGCTGGACGGGATGGCATCTATTTCAAACGGCATAGCACTGGGCATCAAGCGCAAGCGCGCCGAAAGAGAGTTGCAGGAGAGCGAGGCGCGCTACCGCTCTTTGTCCGAAGCCATGCCGCAGATAGTCTGGGTCACGGACGCCAAAGGCTCTCACACCTACTTTAACTATCGCTGGTACGAGTACACGGGGTTAAGTGAAGAAGAGTCTATGGGCTTCGGCTTCGCCAACGCTCTTCACCCGGAAGACCGCGAGCGCACGCTTAGTGAGTGGACGCGCGCCTGGCGCGACGGTGAGCCTTACGAGATTGAGTATCGCTTTTATTCCCGCCCGCGCGACGAATATCGCTGGTTCCTGGGGCGAGCCGTGCCCGTCAGGGATTCGCGCAGGCTTATCGTACAATGGATAGGCACCTGCACCGACATAGAGGAGCAGAAGCGGGCCGAAGCCGCGCTGGCTGAGCTCAACGAAGAGCGCGCCGCCATGATCGAAGAGGTTTCGACGCCGATTGTGCCGGTCTGGCGCGGCGTCCTAGTGCTTCCAATCATAGGTTCCCTGGACACGGAGCGAATGCAGCGAGCGACGCAGACGGCCCTCGACGAAGTCACGCGCACGGGCGCTCGGGCCTGCATCATAGACATCACGGGCGCGCGAATCGTAGACACGCACGCCGTCGCCAACCTGAACAACCTGGTGATGGCGCTCAGGCTCGTCGGCGCAGAAGCAATCGTCACGGGCATCAAGGCGCAGGCGGCGCAATCGCTCATAGGCCTGGGCGTGGATTTCGCCAACATGCGAACGCATCGAACTCTGGCCGAGGCGCTGGCATCTTTAATCGGTGAACACGAGATCAAGAGGGACGGTATTTCACAAAATGGAACTGGCTAAAACTTTAGGCGAGCTGAGAGAGAGCGGTTACCGTATAACTTCCGTGAAAGACGAGATGCGGCGCAACCTCGTCAGGAAGCTGCGCGCGGGCGAGCGGCTGTTTCCCGGGATAGTGGGCTATGACGAAACGGTCGTGCCGCAGATAATCAACGCAATCCTCGCGCGTCACAACCTCATCCTTCTGGGCCTG